>JBMOHX010000060.1:0-14074 GCA_049317625.1 Phycisphaerales bacterium | reverse complement strand
TGCACGGACCGCTGGCGCGGCGTCACGTCGCACCCCGCTTTGTGCGCGAGCGGCGGACCAGGAGCACCGGCCAGAGCGCCGCGGCACCGGGCATCATCATGAGCTTGAACCCGAGCGAGGAGTGCGCCGCGACGGGATCGAAGTCGCCCGCCCATCGCCATGCGAACAGGGGCGCCAGGATGAGACCCGGAGCGAGGTAAGCGGCAAGGGTGAGGAGGACAAGTTCCATGCGGCGGGCTTCCGATGCCGACGGTCTCGCGACGTGACGCGAAAATCGCCGCGCCGGGTGCGGGCAACATCGCGCCGGGGCCGGTTGCCTCGGTTCCCGAGCATATCAGTGTGCCCCGCTCGCCGCGCTTCCCGCGATGACGCGGTGCCGGTCAGACGCTCCTTGCTCAGCAGCCGCCGGCGTCCCAGAGGGTGAAGAACACGATGACGTCGTCGCCGTCGGTGGAGCCGGTGAGGTCGACGTCGGCACAGGGTGCGGAGGCGTCCCACCCTTCGAAGAAGGCGATCACGTCGTCGCCGTCGACCCCGCCGGAGTTGTCGAAATCAGCCGCGCATCCGGCGACCTGCCACGGGCACTGCCCCGGTTGGAGTTCGAAGGCACCGATGTCGCACCGGGCGAGTGTGTCACCGTCGCCGTCGAGCGGACGAGAGACGCCGCGCTGGTCCGTGGTCGTGTTGCAGGCAGGGTCCGCGGCGTCGACAGCGGGGCTTCCCGCGCCGAGCGAGTGGGTTTGTGTTGGGCCTCCGTTGTCAGCGAGGGCCGCGAGCAGCGGATCGACGCCCTGGAGGTCCGAGGCGAGCAAGCCGGAGAGTCCCGAGGCGGACGCCACGAGGTTGTGCCCGAGCGAGTTCAGCACGCCGTGGGCATCGGGCCCGAAGGCGGCTGAGTTGTTGGCGAGGATCGTCGAGGCGATCTGCGCTGTGCCGGAACTGCACACGAAGAGGCCGCCGCCTTGAGTCGCGGAGTTGAGCGCGATCGTCGTGTGCAGCAGGGTGGCCGACGCGGAGCAGTTCACCCACACTGCGCCGCCGGAGCCTGTCGCGGTGTTGCCGCTGAGTGTGGAGTTCGTGAGCGAGACAGACGTACCGCCGATGGCGACGGCGCCGCCGAACGCCGCGGTGTTGGCGGAGAACGTCGATCCGGAGATTGAGAGCAAGCCCTGCCCGTCGATCGCGCCGCCCCGGCCGGTCGCGACGTTGTTGGCGAAGAGCGACTCTTCAACGGTGAGCGAAGAACCGATGGCGCAGCGAACGCCCGCGCCGTCCGCGGCTGTCTGGCCGTTGACGATCGCGACGCTCCTGAGCGTGAGCCCGTGGGCTCCGGTGATATCCAGGACGCGACCGTTCGAACCGCCATCGAGGATCGTTGTCGCCGCTGCGTCGCCGAAGATTGCCACCGTGCGGTCGATCACGGCGTGGGTCGGGAAGACGCCCGCGCCAATCATTACTGTGCCGCCGGGCGCGACCCGCGCGACCGCCGCCTCCACCGTGCGAACCGCGGTCGCGGGTGACGTGCCATCGTTGCCGTCGTTGCCCGTGACCGAGACGTAGATCACCGGCCCGCCGATGACGTCAAATGACGAGGAAGTGGCCGATCCGCCGATGCACGATGCGCCCGTTGCCGTCGCGCCAAGGCCGACGCCATACGCCGTGAAGGTCACCGAAGCGATACCGCTCGTTGAGCCCGCCGCGATCGGCACGTTGGTTGGAGCAAATGCGCTGCTGGTGAGCAGCACCGAGCCGCCGCCCGCGGACGCGGGACCGGAGAGGTTCACAGTGACCTGCGCGGCGTCGCCGATCAGGTAGCTGCCCGAGCCGGCGAAGGCGACGGATGTCACCGTCGGTGTCGGCGCGATCGTGATCGCGGCGCTCGCGCAGTTGGAGTTGCCGCAGGTCGATTCCCAGCGAGCGAAGTACTGGGTCGTCGCGGCGGGAGACTCGACCACGAGCGGGTTGCCGGTCCCCAGCTCGATGCCGCCGCACGCGCCGCCGAACCAGCGCAGGGTCGTGCCGGTCCCGCCGACTGCGGTCAACTGCACGGTTCCCGTGTCGTCCGCGCACAGGTTGTCACGGTTCAGGGAGATGGAGGCCGGCGCTTCCGGTGCCGCCGTCACGGAGACGACAACCGATGCGCACGTGGACTGGCCGCAGTCGGTCTCGTTCCGCGCGAAGTACGTGGTTGCCGCGGTGGGCGAGTCGATCTGGACTGCAGCCCCGACGCCGATCTCAGTCCCGCCGCAGGAGCCTGAGAACCAGCGGGTAGTGCCGAGGGCTCCGGTGGCGGTGAGGGAGATCGTTCCCGTGTCGTTGGCGCAGACCGTGTTGCGGTCCGCGGCGGCCGCGGTGGGCGCCGCGGGGACGCCGCCTCGGGTACCGGAGTCAGGAGCGCTGAAGGGGGAAGTTCCGCAGGGGCTGATGGCCTTCACGAAGTAGTAGTGCTCGGTGGCAGCCGGAACCGTTGAGTCGGCGAAGCTCGTGCCTGTCGTGGTCCCGAGTGATGCTGCCGCACCAGAGTTGTTGGTTGCCGAGCGGAAGACCTCGTAGCTCGTCGCGCCCGGCGCGCTGGCCCACGAGAGGTCGACGCGGTCGCATGCGGAGGAGTCGGATGCGGTGACGGCCGAGGGCGCTTCCGGCGTTGTGCCCCGCGTGCCTTGCTCGCCGGTGCTGAAGCCGGAAGTGCCGCAGTTGTTGCTCGCGCTCACGAAGTAGAAGTACGTCGTCCCGGCCGCGGCTGAGGTGTCGGCGAAGCTCGCACCGGCGGGAGTACCCACGGTTGAGCCGCTGGCTGAGTTGTTCGAAGTCGAACGTACGACCGTGTACGACGAAGCGCCGGCGACCGGCGACCAGGACACGTCAACGCGGTCACAGGCGGTCGAGTCCGAAGCGATGAGGCCGAGGGGTGCCGACGGGGTGGTGGGCCGAAGGCCGGAGTCCGGGCCAGCGGCAGCAGAGGCGCCGCACGCGTTGGTCGCACGCACCCAGTAGAAGTACGTTGTGCCTGCCGTGGCCGACGCGTCGGTGAAGGGACTTGCCGAAGGGGATGCGATCAAGGACGCGGCACCGAGTGACGCGGTGGTCCCGCGGAGCACTTCGTAGCCGGTCGCGCCGCCGCCGCCCGCCCAGGAGACTTGCACGCTGCCACAGTCTGAATCCGTCGCGACGACTCCGGTGGGTTGCCCGGCCGCGGATGCGACGGAGCCCGAGTTCGAGGCGCTGAACGCGGAGCTGCCGCAGGGGCTGGTCGCGACGACGAAGTAGAAGAAGGTCGTCCCAGCGGGCGCCGAGCTGTCCGCGAACGGGCTCGACGCGGGCGAACCGATGAGGGTCGCGGCGGCGGAGTTGTTCGTCGCGCTGCGCCAGACCTGGTAGCCGGTTGCGCCGGCGGAGGCGTCCCACGACACCGAGACCGCCGAGCAAGAGGTGCTGTCAGAGGCGAGCACGTTGCCGGGGGCGCTGATCGAAGCGCCGCGGAACCCCGAGTTGGAGATGCTGACACCGCTCGAGCCGCACGCGTTGACCGAACGCACGAAGTAGTAGTACGTGACGCCCGGTACCGCCGTGGTGTCGGCGAACGAGTTTGAAGCGGGGCTGCCGATTTGAACAGCCGAGCTGCCCAGGTTGATGGTGTTGCGGAACACGGCGTAGCTGGTCGCGCCGGCGCTGGGGTTCCAGGTGATGTCCACGCGATCGCAGAAGGTGCCGTCGGTGGCCTGCACGAACGACGGGATCGGCGAGGTGTCGCAGCCGATCTCGAAGTTGTAGTTCGAGATGTCGAAGAAGACGTTGTTCGTCGGCTCGATCCGCACGCGGCAGGCGGCGGAGGCGACGTCCGGCACGGTCACGGCCTGGGTGCCGTCGTTGGGCGTGTTCGCCGCGAGGACGATCGGGAAGGTGTACCCGCCGTCGGTGGAGAGGAGGATGTTGACGTTTGTCGCGCTGACGGGCGTCGCGGTGGTGTTGGCGACGTCCCAAGTCACTGTCTGCGTCTGTCCCGTGGTCCACGCCAAGCCGGGAACGTTGGGGTAGGTGACCAGGAAGGGCCCGGAGTCGGCGCGTATGTTGATCACGATCGAGTCGGCGTTGACCCCGCCGCCCGCGGATCGGTTGTCGCGCACGGTGAACCGAAGGTCGAGGGTGCGGGCTGCGCCGGGGTAACGCTCGCCCGCGACGAGCGCGTTGTACAGGGCATCCGAGTAGCGGGGGAAGGTGCGCGTGAGCTGGTTGTTCGCGGGCCAGTTCCGGAAGATGGGGCTCGAGCCGTTGTCGGCGGCGAGCATTTCCGCGAGGGTCTGCGCGGCACCGGCGTCCTTCTGCTCCCAGCAGTATGTCAGCGTGTCGCCGTCAACGTCCGAGGCGGTCCCGGTCACCGTGAAGAGCGTCCCGAACGGGATGGTCCGGTCGACGCCAGCGTTCGCGGTGGGGGGAGTGTTGCCGGTCGCGGTCTCGGTGTCGCAGTTGCGGCCGGAGGCGTGCGCGATGATCTGGTCGTAGCTGGCTGTGTGGAAGTAGGGGCTCGACGCGCCCTGATAGCTGTCGGGCGAGCAGTTGTTGGCGTAGCTCATGATCGTCACGCCGCTCCCGGGCTCGTACGCGGTTGCGGCGGAGCGGTTCGCCGTGCAGGGCGCGGTGTTGCTATTGAAAGTGTGCGTGGCGCTGAACTGGTGACCGATCTCGTGGGAGACGTAGCTCACCCAGAAGAAGTCGCCAGCGGGCGCGGCGAGGCCCGTTGCGCCCCGGGCACGCGAGTTTCCGCACACGACCCCGAGCTGGGCCACGCCGCCGAGGTTGACGCCGGTGACCACGTGCCCAATGTCGTAGTTCGCCGTACCGATCACGGCGTTCAGGTTCGCCTGGTTCTCGCCCAGCATCGCGCTTACGTCGGTCCCGGTGTACGGGTCGGTGCCCGAGTCCGTGTACACGACGTTCTGGTTGTTCCCGACCAGGGTGAACCTGATCGCGCATTCGTTTTCCCAGACCTGGTTGATGCGGTTGACACCGGTGACGATCGCGGCCTGCGCCAGGGCCTGAGTTCCCCCGTGGTAGAAGGTGAACTCGCCGGTCGCCGCCATCGCCAACTGGAAAGTCCGGAGCGTGTTGCCCGAGACCCGGTCGCCGTACCCGCCGTCGAAACCCTCGTCGTTGAGCCCGGACTGGTTCGCAATGTCGTCGGTATAGCACACGAACCTTGAGGTCGGCCGCACCTCCGAGAGGAAGTAGCTCGAGTAGTGCTGCGTGTCGTTCTTCGAGAACGGGTCGACGTAATAGGAGCCCTCGGGCGTCAACACGCTGGCGTGGAAGCCCTGCGGAGTCCAGTCGAGTCGAACCGTCGCCGAAGGGTCGTCAAGCCCCTGCCCGCGATAGGTTCGCACCTCGGGGATGAACGCCGACAACGCCGGCTCCATCACGGGCGACTCGACGATCGCGAACCACGCGAATGTTCCGTCGGGACGGGGGATCGGGAACTCGAGCGGGGCAGCATCGCCTTCGGGGGTGAACTCCATCGGGGCGGCCGCGAGCCGCTGCTTCAGCGTTTCCGCGTCCGCCAACCGCCAGCCGTTGAACTTGAAGGGCCGGATCCACGCCTCCTGAGCCTTGACTGCAGCGGGCATTTCCGCACCGATGCTCTGCCAGTAGGTCACCGGCCCCTGCTGGGCCGAGGCGAACGAACCGATACACGCCGCGAGGGCGGCCATGAGGAACTTCTTCACCCGGAATCTCCTGCTCAAGCTTCCGCAAGGGACCCGCGAGAGAACGCGGTCCCGAAACGCAATCGACCGGCCAGCATACCGACTCACGATCCAACCGCGAAACCCAAACTCACCGTACGCGGCTGTCACGCCCGTGTCGGCTCCGACGCTCCGAAGAGCGCAACCCGCGGCCGCTGGCCGCGTTATCGAACCCGTCCCGCCGACGCCGCCGCCCGTCCGGGAACCTTCAGCACACGCTCCGGAGTGAGCGCGTACAGCTCCGCCCCGTCGGGAATCCCTCGGGATGAACCCGCGGCCAGCCTGCTGAACGCCGGGATCACCACCATGTTGCACGCGACCGCGAAGCAGGGGACACGAACTCCATCCGCACGGCCGCCGAGATGGGTTGCCGGGTGCTCATGCCCGCACCACAGAAACCTGTCCGCTTCGGGCTCCGCGAAGTGTTTGAGCACGAAGCCCCCGAGCTCGTGGCGCGGACCGAGCAGTTCGAGGCCCCAGGCATCTTTCACCCGGGCGATGGCGCGATCGTGGTTCCCCTCGATCACCCGTACCGAGCCCTGGAACGCAGCTCGCCATGCGCCGACGCGTTCGACGACCTCGCCGGTGAGCCCGGCACCCGAGTGCAGCAGGTCCCCCAGCACGAAGATCGACTCCGGCGCGAACCTCGTCACACACGCGTCGAGCCGGGCGAGTTCGCCCGCCAGTTGCAAGCCCGGGATCGGGACCCCGATCGTCTGAAAGACCGCTCCGTGCCCGAGGTGCAGATCGGCCACCATCACCGCGCGCAGCCGCGGCCAGTACACGCAGCTCAGCGTGCTGAAGACGAACTCTTCTTCCGCCCCGGGCGGGCCGAGCCGGATGGGCATGTCCCCTTGTCCAGTTCCCATTGCACCTGCATCCGTTCGATCCGCGACTGGATTGTTTCCGACGACAACCGTGTGGAGAGACGTTCGATGAAAATCGGGAACGCGAACGGGGTGGGGTCGGCTGTTCGGCGAACCACCAGGCTCGACGCGCCGATCCGTTCGAGTGTCCTCGCGAGGCGGCTGCTCTCGAACTGCCGCTCCAACACCTCCCGCTTCGCCTGCGCGAGCAGAAGGTTACCCGGGTCGAACTCCGCGAGCACGTCAAACAGCAGCGAGGAGTTGACGCCCAGTTGCCTCCCGGATTTTCGCGCGCCGGGGTAGCTCTGCACCACCAACCCGGAGATCCTTGCGATCTCCCGGAACTGCGCTTTGGCGAGCTCGCTCTTGTCCACGCTGGCGAAGGCGTCGTCCAGCAGGCCTCGCGGGTCAAAGAGCTCGGGTGTCACCGCGGTCGCGAAGTCCATGGGCGCAGTGGTCAGCAGCTCGACCCCGTAGTCGTTCGCCGCGATGGCGATCGTCAGGGGCGTGCGACGCGACAGCCTCAGGGCCAGCAGCGCGCCGATGGCGCCGTTCACGAGGCGGCCCTCGAACGCGAAGACGCAGCAGTGATGTCCGTCCGAGGTCTTGGTGACCTCGACCAGCACCTGGTCCTCCCGTGGGAGCACGGAGAGGGACGCTTGGATCTCGGCGATTCTTCGGAAGGCCTCGACCTCCGGCCCATCGAACTCGCCCCGTCCCAACGCGGCGATCTTGCGGCGGACCGACGCCGCGAGCGACTCGGAGATCGGGAGTCGAGTCCCGGACCAGATGGGCGTGCGCGACGTCGTCCCCCGGGCGGTCTTGACGTACGCGACGAGGTCCTTCAGACCCAGGAACTCGAGCGTCTTGCCCGCGTACACGAAGCGATCTCCGGGGCGGAGGCCGGAGACAAAGTTCTCTTCGATCCGCCCGAGCCTTCGGCCGCGCTCGTACGCGATTTCGAGCGTGGTGTCGGCCGTGATGGTCCCGACGTTCAGGCGATGGACCTGCGCGATCCGCGAGTTCGTGACTCGGTAGCGACCGTCGACGTTGCGCAGCTTGTGGTACTCGGGGTACGCGTGCAGCGTGCCTCCGCCGTTGGTCACCAGCCCGAGCGTCCAGTCGAACTCTTCGCGCGTCAGGTCCTTGTAGCTGAACGCGGTCCGCACTTCGTCGAACATCCGGTCGGGCTCGAAGCCATCGCCGAGGCCCACTGTGACGAGGTGTTGCGAGAGCACATCGAGCGGTCGCTCGTACGGCCGCCGCGCCTCGATCTCGCCCCTTGCAATCGCGTCCCGCGCCGCGGCGATTTCGAGCAACTCGAGCGCGTACGTCGGGACGCAGAGGATCTCGGTTGTTGCGTTGGGCCGATGCGCGGCCCGCCCTGCGCGCTGCATGAGGCGCGCGATTCCCTTCGGCGAGCCGACCTGGATCACCCGCTCCACCGGAGAGAAGTCGATACCCAGATCGAGAGAGCTCGTCGCGACCACGAGGCGCAACTCGCCGGACTTCAGACCGGCCTCCACCCGTTCACGCTCCTCGCGGTCGATCGAGCCGTGGTGCAGCGCCATCAGTGGTGCCCACTCCGGCCGCACGACCAGCAGCGCGCTGAACCATCGCTCCGACTGCGACCGCGTGTTCGTAAAGAGGATCGTCGGTTTCGACAGGTCGATCGCGTCCACCACCGCGGGCAGCATGCCGAGTCCCATGTGGCCCACCCACGGCAGTCGGGAATCCGCGTTGGGGAAGACGGTTCGCAGCGAGATCGGGCGCCGCATGTCCCCGGTCACGATCGCGGGAGTGTCGCCCCCGATCCCCGCCGCGCACGCCGCGGCGTCGTGCAGATTCGCCAGCGTTGCCGAGAGCGCCCACGTTCGCAAACGCGGCGAGATTGCGCGAAGCCGGGCGGCCGCGAGTTCGACTTGGCTGCCGCGTTTGCTGGCGAGCAGCTCGTGCCACTCGTCCAGAATCAGGCACCGCAGGTCACCGAAGACACGCGCGGCGTCCTCCCGCGCGAGCAGCAGGCACAGGGATTCGGGCGTGGTCACCAGAACGTGCGGCAGGCGGAGTTTCTGTTTCTGTCGAACGGATGCCTTGGTGTCCCCGGTTCGGGACTCAACCAGCAGTGGCAGCGACATCTCGTCGATCGGCAGCTTGATCGCCAGCTCGATGTCTCGTGAGACCGCGCGCAGCGGCGTCACGTACACCACACGCACGCTGGGGAGCAGCGATTTCGCGGCTTCGAGGTCGTCGATCGCCTCCGCGATGGGCCCCATCACCGCGGCGTATGTCTTCCCGGCACCGGTCGCGACCTGGATCAGCCCGCTCTTCCCGGCGGCGTAGGCTTCCCACGTTTCCGTTTGGAATCCCCAGGGGCTCCAGCCGCGACGCTGGAACCACTCCGTCACCGCCCGCACACCGGGCGATCCCGTTGGCGTCCCCTTCCGTCGCGTGCGGCCCTTGGCGATTGACATCGCATCGAGCGTATGCGACCCGGGGCCGCCTTCCGCATCCGCCCGCCCGCTCGCTCCGAACGCATCGCATGGCACCCTCGCAACCGCCGTCGGCTACCCGCGTCCTCGTCTGGTTCCGCTCGGACCTGCGGACGACCGACAACACCGCGCTCTCCCGCGCGTGCGCCGACCCGAAAGCTGAAATCGTGGGACTCTTCGTCGTCACCCCCGACGAATGGCGCCGCCACGATGTCGCGCCGGTTCGCGTCGAGTTCATCCTGCGGACGCTCCGCGAACTCTCGGCGTCTCTCGGCGCGATCGGGATTCCGTTGCGGATCGTCGACTCTCCCTCCGCCGACGCGACGCCTCGACTGGTCGTGGAGACCGCTGCGGCGCTTGGGTGCGCCCAGATCTTCGCGAACCGGGAGCACGAGGTGAACGAATCCCGGCGCGACGAACTGGCGGCCACGCTCGCTCGCGCCCACGGCATCGGCTTCACGCTGACGACCGACCAGGTCTCGGTGGAGCCCGACAGCATCCGGACCGGAGAGGGCCGCTTCTACACCGTGTTCACGCCGTTCAAAAAGGCCTGGAGTCGAGCGCTGGTCGCGGGTGGAGGCCCGATCTGCCACCCGAGGCCCGCCCGCCGCGCGGCGGTGAGCGTGAAATCCGATCCCGTCCCCGGCGCTGTTTCAGGCTTCGCATCGGGTGTTGATCCGGCGTTATGGCCCGCGGGAGAGCGTGCAGCGCTGGCGCGGCTCGACGCCTTCGTTGCCGACGGCATTCGCGGGTACAAGTTGAACCGCGACTTCCCCGCTCGGGCCGGGACCAGCTCGCTCTCACCGTATCTTGCGGTCGGTGCGATCTCGCCGCGGATGTGCATCGCCGCGGCGATGAGTGCGAACCGCGGCTCGGCGACGCCGCTGGAGTCCGGGGACGAGCACGCCTTGTGCTGGATCAGCGAACTCTGTTGGCGTGAGTTCTACGTGCACGTGCTCGTGGGGTTCCCGCGTGTCTGCATGGGCCGCGCGTTCCAGCCGCAAACCGAGAGGCTGGCGTGGAGCGGGAACGAGGAGCACCTTGAAGCGTGGAAGAACGGGAAAACGGGGATCCCGATCGTTGACGCGGGGATGCGGCAACTGCTCGCGACGGGCTGGATGCACAACCGGGTGCGGATGATCACGGCGATGTTCCTCTCGAAGAACCTGTTCATCTCGTGGCGCGAGGGAGAGCGGCACTTCATGCGGCACCTCATCGATGGGTACTTCGCGAGCAACAACGGAGGGTGGCAGTGGTCCGCCTCGACGGGCACCGAGGCCGCGCCGTACTTTCGGATCTTCAACCCGACGACGCAGGGCAAGAAGTTCGATCCCGATGGTGACTATGTCCGCGCGTACGTTCCGGAGCTGCGGGGATTGAGCGGCAACGAGATCCACGAGCCCCAAACGCTCCCGCCGATGGCCCGCGCGCGGGTTGAGTACCCGGAGCCGATCGTGGACCTCGGGGAGAGCCGCGACCGCGCGATCGCGGCGTTTCAGCACCTGCGAACGCTACCGGGGTGAGGTGTCGGCCTGTCCGGCCATGAGCCTCGCGGCTTCCCACGCGCTCGCGGTCCAGGGAGCCAGTCGTGTGATCTCGACGAGGGTCTCGGTTCGCTTGGGCTCGTCGGCGGGCAGCGACTTCATCATTTCCGTGATTCGTTCGTCGAGCTCCTTTGCCGCCTTGCGCGCGGGCTCGTCGATCCAGTCCATCGCCTCGGCGAACCGCTCCGGGGGCGGCAGCGAGTGTCCCATCTCGGGGACATCGATGAACTTCGCCTTGAAGCCGTGGAGCCGCATCAGCTCTGTGCATGGCTTGATGTGCGGGTAGTTGAAATCGAGCGGGCCGCTGATGGGCGCGATCGGGTGCGCGAGCACGAGGTTGAGCTGCGGGTCCTGCGGTTTGTCGTAGTCCGGCGTGTAGGTCTTTCCCTTGCCGGCGGGGAGCGGTTCGTAGAAACCCAGACCGACGATCGGTGCCGCGCCCTTAAAAACTTCGGGCCATCCCATCCACAGGTGCGAGCTGATCCGACCGCCACCGGAGATACCCGTGACGTACACCCTGTTCTCGTCGATCACGAATCCGCGCCGGGCGGTCTCGACCATGTCGAGCGCGAGCTGGTAGCGGTCCGCCGCGGGGCGGCTGTTGCCGATGTTGAACGCACCGATGAGCACAAACCCGTTGCGGTCGAGCCAGGGGTAGAACTCGTCGGGAAGGTCGTGGGAGGTCCCGGCGTTCACCCACACCAAAAGCCCTGTCGCTTCGCGCGGCTTGTACCCCGCGGGCAACCGAACCGTGAACCGTTCGTCCTCGAGCCGGCGCACGGGCTCGGGGATGCGTGTGCTGCGCCCGCGGAGCAACCTCTCGCCCAGTTCCGCCCGGCTCGCGCGGTACCAGCCCGGTACGTACGGCCGAGCCAGCTCGAAGTCCTCGCCCATCTTGGCATCGCTCCCGAGGGCGAAGGTCCCTCGGTACCTGTCCCACTCTTCGGTGAGCCGGCTGAACTTCGCGCGGTTCATCTTCACGCATCGGACGCGCGGCGTACCTTCCGACGCGAACTCTCGCGCGAAAAACGCGCCCGTGCTGTCGCGCACGATTTCGATGTCTTTGGTCGTGCCGGGTCCGAACAAGCGCAGCACGGCGAAGCCCACGGCGTCCGCGTCCGGTTTCGCCGGCTTGCCTTCTTCCGCCGTGGCACGCAGAGAGTTCATCTCGTCAAGTGACAGCTCGCAGACGACGCCCATCATCCTGCGCAGCATCGGGGTCGGCGGAACCGTCTCCGGCAACTCGACCGAGCGGTCGGTGACCACCACGATCCGGTCCGCGGGGCGGACGCCGAAGTCGAAGATCCCGGCCCACGCCGATGAAGCGGCCACCAGCACCGCGAGGACGCTGCTCAGGAACGGGTTCATGGGAGATGGTACGGGCCGGGGGTGCCGCGGGATGCAGGCTCAGCGGTAGCCGGCCAGCGATTCGAGACACTCCGCGGCATCCAGCAGAATGCACGCGGACATCGGCTCGGGCGTTCCTGCTCCAGCGACCAGGGTGTTGTGCACCAACGTCTGCGCGTAGTGATCGGCCTCGGCGTCGCCGCGCTCTTCCGCGAGCCACGCGAATGCCTGGATGCCCCACGGCCTCGTCGTCGCGTTGTCCGGTTGAAGCTCGCGCACCAGCCACTCGGCCGCCCCGATCACACGGTGCCCAAGCCCGCCGGCAGCGCGATCCGCCCATGCCCGCGCGTGCAGGATGCACAACTCGCACTCGGTCCAGGTCTCGATCGATTCGCTGCGGAGCTCCGGGGCGTAAGGACCTGCCTCGTCCGGATCGCTCCACAACTCCGGGGTTTGGATCGCGGCCCAGGCGCGGACGTCCGGGCTACTGGCTGTGTTCGCGATGGGCAGGGGGATTCCACCGAGCCGTGCGAGCATCCATCGTTCGGCGGGGCGACGTTGGCCCGCCCCGTCAACCATCGCGGAAGCCCAGGCGGCACGCTCTGCTGGGCTCCCACCGGTTGGCGGTTCCTTCCCTTTGAGACCGAGCAACGCCACTCGGCGAAGTCCCGCGGCACGCCCGACCAGCCTCGCTTCGTCCATGGAGGACGTTAGGTCTGAGAACCCCCGCCAGCCCGCGCAACCGGCATCAGGATCCGATGACTCTCATGCCCAAGGGACTCCGCCCCCAAGGTGAGCGACGAGCCACCCGATCCCCTGGTGATCCAACCCGATCGACACCCATGAGCCTGATGAGGAAGCCCAACCCGACTGCATCGCCGACCCCGCCCGTGACGGGCGCGGTCCCGACGCAACCGTGGGAGCAAGTCGAAGAGCCCCCGTCCACGATCTCCGTTGGTGACGCGGGCGTCCAGGGCGTTCGCTTCACGGCCGACGTCGACCTCTGCGAACTCGACGAGCACCAGAGGGCCGGCAGCATCTGGCCCGCCCGCACCGCGCTGCTCAGCCGCTCGAACCTCGTGATTCTCTCGCGCCGGATGTCATTCGTTGGTCGCTGGGTGCTTGTGGCGGTGCACCTGATCGACGACACCCCAACCCCGCTGATGGGCCGCGTCGTCCAGTGCGAGTATCACGGGGACTCGCTTTACAAGATCGTCTTGGAGCTTGTGAGGCTCCCGCCGGGTGATCTGGCCCACCGATGGGCACAGGGTCGCGACAGGCGCTGAGGCCTACGCTGTCGCGATGCCCGCCCTTGTCTGCGTCCCCATCACCGTCCGCACTCCAGAGGGGGCCGTCGCCGAGTCCATCGCGGCCGCCGAGCACGGTGCCGATCTCGTGGAGCTCCGCGTCGACGGGTTCTTCGGCGGGGACGACCCCGAGGGGTTCGCCGCTGTTATCAGTTCGCTCGTTGGACGCTCGCCACTCCCGTGCATCGTGACCTGCCGATCGAATGCCGAAGGGGGAGAGTACGAGGGCGACGACGAATCGCTCGCGACGCTGTACGCACGGATCGCCGCGGCCCCCGATCCCGATCAGGTGCCGCGGTATCTCGACATCGAGCACGCCCGCTTCATCCGCTCCGCGCTGTATCGGAAGACCGTCCGCGACATCGTCGCCGGCGCGGCCGCGTCGGGCCAGGGCAAGCCGTCGATCATCCTCTCGTTCCACGACTTCTCGGGGCGCCCGGCGGATCTGTTCCGCAAGCTCACGGCGATGCGGGAGCACCCCGAGGCGGCGATCCTCAAGGTCGCGTTCAAGGCCCGCTCCTTGCGTGACGCGATTGAGGCGCTCCATCTACCCGCGTCGTCCGATCGTCCGATGATCTCGCTCGCGATGGGCGAGTTCGGCCTGATGTCGCGCGTGCTCGCGCCGAAGTTCGGCGGGATGCTCACGTTCGCATCCCTGCGCCCCGCGAGTGTCACCGCGCCCGGACAGCCCACGATCGGCGATCTGCTTCGGCTCTTCCGCTTCCGCTCCGTCTCGCCGAAGACCGCGCTCTATGGAGTCATCGGCTGGCCGGTCTCGCACTC
>JBMOHX010000059.1:0-14116 GCA_049317625.1 Phycisphaerales bacterium | reverse complement strand
GGCGTCGACGAGATCGTTCGCCGCGCCAAGGCCGGGCACGTGCTCCACGTCGGCGTGAGCGACCGCGCTGAAGAGGCCGCGAAGGTGCTCCAAAAGCTCCCCGGCGTAAAGAAGATCGTCCTCGCCCCCGAAGAAGCCGCCGACGCCGGCCGAGCCGGCAAAGTGCTGCACGTCAGCTTCGAAGACGCCAGCAACAACACCTTCTCCGATATCCCCAATGTGCTGATCAACAGCGGCTTCCGGCTCACCAAGTTCACCGAGGAACCGGTGAACCTCGAAACCGCGTTCATGCGATTGACCAAGGGATTGGTGCAGTAGCCGCGTGCAGGCGGCGCTTTGCTCCTGGTTGAAGCCCGGCGCCCCACGAATGAACCCACTTACCGCCAGCCGAACATCGCTCGTCTTCCTCCTCGTCGCGATGCTCGCGGCCTTCGGTTGCGCCCCGAAGCGGTTTACCGCAGAGGCCCGCGCCGATGCACTCGCCGAGATCAAGTACAGGGTCGCGGCGAGTCGCGACCTCGGTTCCCACCCCGGGCCGCGCTCGGCCTCGATCTCCCCGGGCTTCGATGATGCGGTTCGCGACGCCCCGGATTCGGAGGAGTTCCGCCGCGCGCTCGTCCGCTACATCGATCAGCTCAACGACGGCCACGCCGGCGTCACCGCGCCCGACAGCTCTTGGCGCGCGATCGCACGCGCGTCGCTCACGCACCTCGACGGCCGCGCGTGGCTACGGTGTATCCCACCCGCGGACCAGTCCCCAACTCCAACACTCCAGTGGTTCGAAGTCACGGAAGTCGACGGGTACGCCTACAACCGCCCCGGAGTCGTGACCGAACTGCTCCACTGCCCATCCCCGCGGAACGTGGTCGTGCGGGGGCGATCCGCCTCCGGTGAGCCGGTTGAGTTGCCCCTCTCGCTCGCCGCGGAGTCGTGGGGAGCGGGGACGTTCTACCTCGCTGGTGCCAGAGATGGAGCGGTCATGCGCCAGCTCCCGCGGGCCGCCTACCCCGCGCGAGAGGACACACCCTCCATCGCACGCGCGTGGAAACTCGGAGAGCGCGGCGAGGTCGGGTACATCTGGGTTTCCGCGATGGACGGCAAGGGCCGCTCGTTCGCCACGGAGGTGCTCTGCTTTCTTGGTATCCGCCCGTGCCGGGATCGGCGCGACATTCAACGCGCGGCCCACACACTCATGGACTGCGAGTCGATCATCATCGATCTGCAGGGCAATCCCGGCGGCAGCTGCCATCACGCCGGTCAGCTCGTGTACGAACTGCTCCCGCCCTCGATGCCGAGGGTTCCGTTCTCGCACGTTGACCGCGGTGAATCGCTCCGCGGCACGCACCGGTGGAAGGTCGCGCCGCCCGCGGGTCGATTCTCCGGCAGACTCGTTGTACTCGCGGACGACAACACCGCGAGCGCCGCGGAGCATGTTGTGGCCTGCCTCAAGGGAGTGAACTCGGTCACGATCATCGGTGCTCGCACCGCGGGCGCCGAGTTCTCACAGCGATCGTCCAACGTCGGGTTCGGGATGAAGGTGTACTGGGGCGGGCTGCCGACCGTGTGGGATCCCGGCTTCCACTCTGCGGAGCAGCACCCGGTGCAGCCCGACATCGAGGTGCCGCTCGATGCGGCACTCCTCAGCGACAAAGGCCCCGTTGTTGCTGCTCGCGATCGCCGCCGGCGTACCGTCGAGACGTCGCTCCGCATACTCGGCGTGGACCCCGCAGTGTTTCTGCTTCCCAAACCGCCGACCGATTCAGCTCCGTCGCTCGGGACCGAATCGCCGTTGGGCCAGGATCAGAAGGGGAAGATCACCCCGCCGTAGAGCATGATCGAGTCGCGGCTGGGGTTGTTCTCGTCGCCCTCGATGCGGGCGTTCGAAATGTGCGCCCAACGCAATCCGAGCTGGAGCCGAGCGCCGGAGTCAGAAATCCGACGCGTGACACCGCCGCCCGCACGCGGGGTGAAGTTGAACGACGTGCCATCGTCGGGCACATCGTCGGTGGTCGCGAGAAGGCCGATGCCCACGTCGGTATACACGGTCCAGGCACCGGTGTTGACGAAGTGCCAACGCACGATGAGGTTCGGGTTCACGCCGAACACGTCTTGCTCGGCCCCGTAGTACCACACGCCGAGCTCGCCGCCGATCTCGATGTCCTGCGCGACGAAGTACGAGTATCCGACGTAGAGATTGCCGTCGGTCTCGTCGCTGAAGTTGTTCGCGATGCCCGCCCCGACAGACCAGTACTGCGAGTCCGCGCGGCCGAACTCCACCGCCGCGGGCTCTGACTCGAGCTTCACGTCGGCGGGCGGCGCTTCTTGCGGCTGCGGCTTGGGCGCGGGGGCCTCCAGCTTGACCCGCGCTTCGCCGAACTCGGCGCCGGGAACTCCAAGGGCGGACATCATCGATAGACCGATCATCGCGGCGGTGTGCATAGGGTTCATAGAGTATCTCGCCTCCACGCCGTCCGCACGCCGCAATGCCACCAACCGGTCAACATCCCGACGAACCACCCGCAAACGGGGACCGATCCCGTGTCGAGTCCCGGCTGGAGGCTCTGGAAACCTCGCTCGGCTTTGCTTCCCACGAAGCCGACCAGCTCGCCGCGCACTACCTTGCGCTGACGAAGGCTGTGGATGCACTCGAGCGGCGAGTGGCCGGGCTGGAGTCCCGTCTGAACGGATTGCAAGCGCCCCCGGATGGACCCTGAACGAGGGCGCGGCCCAGCCTCGTGCCGCCCCTGTGCCGATTCACTTGTTGAGCTTGGACCGCAGCATCGCCTGAGCCTCGGGAGACGCGAGCACCTTCGCCGACAGCTCCGCCCCGCGCCGGGCGACCGCGGCGTCGAGGGAGCCGTCCAAGTCGTTCAGCAGCCGCTTTGTCGCCCGGAGTGCCTCGGGGCCCCCTGTGGCGAGCCGCTCGGCGATCCGCGCGGCCGCAGCATCGAGTTGGTCGGCCGAGTCCACGAGATGATCGACGATCCGCCGCTCGTGGGCTTGACGGCCTGACATCAGCCCGCCCTGCAAAAGGATCATCCGAGCGGTCCCCGCGCCGACTTTACGCACCAACCACGGGGCGACGACCGCGGGGCAGACACCGAGATCGACCTCGGGGAATCCCATCTTGGAGTCCGCGTGCGTGATGGCGATGTCGCAGACCGTGGCGACGCCGCATCCGCCGCCGATCGCCGCGCCGTTCACTTTCGCGAGCGTGACCGCCGGCAGAGCCCGGAGTTTGAGGCAGAAGTCGGCGAGACTTCCGAGCAGCGCGAGCGGCGCGGCGGGATCGTCGAGCACGGCTTTGAGGTCCATGCCGGCGCAGAACGCCCGCCCTTCGCCCGTCAGCACAACAACGCTGGTCTCCCGGCGCGATGCCAGTCCGTCGACGGCCGTGTGCAACGCCGCGAGCAAATCGAGCGACAGTGCGTTCCTGGCATCGGCGCGCCGCAGCGTGATGGTGGCGATCGACCCGGCGTGTTCGACGGTTGCGAGTGAGGTCATGTCTGCTTCCCTTCACCCCGGTTCCAGGCCTGGGGCAGCATCCGGCTTTCTTCCGCGCCGCCGACCAGCGACAGCGATGTCTCCAGGGCTGCGCGGCTCGTGCTCCAACCCGCCAACTCGTTCAGCCAGGCCTTGGTCCAGCGCATCGCATCGCGCGGCTTTGCGGCCATCGCTCGGGCGAGCTCGAGAGCACGGCCCTCGCACGCCGCGCCGGAGGCGAGGCACTCGTGGGCGAGGCCGATGCGCAGCGCCTCGTTCCCTGAGATCACGGCCGGTTCCAGCAGCCGCGTGCGGGCGCCGCCGTCGCCCACCGACAGACGAAGGAAGGGCGCCGAGACCGCGGGCGAGATGCCGAGCTTGAGCACGGGGTAGCCGAGCTTGGCGGCCTCGTTGGTCACGACCAAGTCCCCGCCCCCCAGGAGTGCGCACCCGCCGGCGATCGCTGCGCCGTGCGCAGAGACCACCACCGGCGAGGGCGTGGTTCGCATCGAAACGATGACACGCGAGAGGCCTTCGAGCAACGCCGCCAGCGCTCCGTCGTCGTCGCGGCAGAGGGTGAGGTCAAACCCCGCGCAGAAGGTCTCTCCCACACCGGAGAGCACCACGGCGTCAGCGCTGGTGGCCCGATCGAACGCGCCCGCGAGCGACCCCAGCATCGCGGGGGTGAGCGCGTTGAGCTTCGCGGGCCGATCGAGCCGGATCACCGCGACATTCCCGTCCGGCTCGAACTGGATCACGTCGCGCCCCCCTGACCCTGACCCAGCATCGCGCCGGCGAACTCGCCCGCCGCCTCCAGCGCGCGGCGGTCGATCCGGGTGGCGAACCCCGCGGCCTCAACCGCGTCGACGAGCGTTTGGGTCGCGATGTTCCCGGGGGCGCGGCGTCCGGGGATGCTCGCGTAGGGGCACCCGCCGATGCCCGCGACCGAACCGTCGAACGATCGAACCCCGGACTCGATCGCCGCGGTCACGCACTCGCGGGCGCGGCCGAAGGTGTCGTGCAGGTGGAGCGTCAGAGCCCGCGTGCCGCAGCCTTCCCACGTCGCGTCGGGGAGAGGGATCGGGCCAACTGCCGCGACGACCGCGTCGATCAGCGGGGCGAGATGCCGTGGCTCGGCCGCCCCGATCGTGTCGCCAAGGTCGATCTCTTCGATCCCGATGTCGACGAGCATGCGGGCGACCCGCGCGACCTGCTCGGGCTGGATGTCCCCGTCGAAGGGGCATCGGATCACGCACGAGATGTACCCGCGCGTCCGAAGGCCGTGCTCCTTTGCCATCGCCGCGACCGGCTTGAATCGCTCGATGCACTCCGCGATTCCCGTGTTGGTGTTCCGCTTCGAGAATCCCTCCGAAGCGGAGGCGAAGACCGAGGCCTTCGCGACCACTGGTCGTCCGATGCGCTCCTTGGAGGCCGCGTTGACCTCGATCAGCCGCCGCATGCCCTGCTCGTTGGGAACCAGGACCGAGACCTGGCACCCCACAAGGTCCTCCGCGCTGAGGCGGAGCACTTCCTCGGCGTCACCCAGCTGCGGTATCCACTTGGGCGACACGAACGAGGTGGCCTCGATCTCGTCCGCGCCGGTCAGCGCGAGAGCCCGAAGGAACTCCGCCTTTTTCGGCGCGGGGATGATGGCGGGCTCGTTCTGAAGCCCGTCTCTGGCCGCGACCTCTGTAATCCGCACGAACTGACGCATGTCAGGATGGTACCGCGTTGGAGATCACGCATCACGTTCGCGTGAGTGTCCGTCTGGCGATGGCGGAACACCATATGGGGCTGATCAAGGCGGCTGACCTGAAACACCGATCCCGCTTGATCCGCGGGTTCAAGGCTTCGGCGGCTCCGCGCCGTGCTCCGGAGGTCCGCTGAGCCCGAGCACCTGGCGGGAGAACGGGTCCCCCGGTTCGAGTTCGAGCACCCGGCGTGCGAACTCCTGCGACTGACCCTTGTCGCCGAGCATGGCGTGGACGAAGGAGAGGGCCCGCAGCGCGTTGGTGTGGCCGGCGTCCTTGGAGACGACGAACTCGAGCACCGGCAACGCGGTCTTGAAGCGGCCGAGGTCGCACAGAATGCGGCCCGTGTGGAAATGGGCGACGAGGTCCTCGGGTTCGAGGCGCACGGTCTCGCGGAGTTCGAGCAGCGCGGCTTCCAGTTGCCCGGCGTCCGCGAGGCAGAGCGCCAGGCATCCGTGGACCCAGTGAACGTCGGCGAAACGGCCCGCCATCTCGCGCCCGACCTTCACCGCCTCGTCGCGGCGGCCCGACTCCGCCAGCCGGTCCATGACGGCGACCCAGTTTCGCGCGTCCGTCGCGTGAGGTCGGTCCCGCAACTCGCCGAGGGCCAGCTCGGTCGAGAATCGGGTGTCCAGCGTGCGGATGAGTCGCGAACGGACCTCGTCGAGGTCGGGGTCGCGGGCCAGAGTCTCGCGGAAGAACGCGACCGCGAGCTCGAACTCGCCCCTGAACTCGGCGAGTGAACCGAGCGAACCAACCGCCCAGTCGAACCACGGATCGAGCCGGAGCGATTCACGCATCGGCGCTTCCGCCGCGTCGAGCTGCCCCGCGAGCATGAGCTCGACACCGAGGCTGCAGTGGCCCTGCGCATCCAGTGGTTCGAGTTCTGCGTACGCGATGAACTTCGCGAGCGCCTCTTCGTGGCGACCGTCGTCGGCGAGCGCTCGACCCCAGTCGTAGATCGCGCAGCTGTGGTCCGGCTCGAGCTCGACGTGCCTCGCGAATGCTTCCGCCGCTTCGGCGAAACGCCCCGCCGCGGCGAGCGCGCGGCCGCGGTTGTAGTGGGGGAGGGGCTGGTCCGGATCCAGTTCGATGGCACGGTCGAACGCGGCGATGGCCTCGTCCAGTCGGCCCGCGCCGTGGAGCACGACACCAAGGTTGTCGAAGACCGCGCAGGATTCGGGCTCGGTCGAGGAGGCCATGACCATGCACTCGACGGCGCGTTCGTGCTGCCCGGCGCGGTCGTGGATGGTCGCGCGAAGGAAGTACAGCTCGGAGTCGTCGGGGGCGAGCTCACTGGCGGCCTCGAGTGCTTCGAGGGCCGCGTCGTGTTCGCCCCGCATCGAGTGCACCACGCCGATGTTGCGAAGCACGTGCGGGTCGTCCGGCTCGTCGGCGCGGATCTCTTCGAGCAGCGCGAGGCCGTCGGAGAGGTTGCCCTTCTGAATGTGGCAGATCGCGAGGTTGTTCCGGGCCGCTAACGCGCCGGGCGCAAGTTCGAGCGCGCGGTTGAAGCACGCGATGGCCTCGTCGATGTCCCCTCGTTCGTAGGCCACGACGCCGCGGTTGTACTCGGCTTTGCCTTCGCCTTCCATGTCGTCTTCGGGGAACGTGTCGAAGAGGCCGTGGTCGAGCGCCTCGTGCCCGAAGCTCGTCTGGTCGTAGCGACCCGTGCAGTGGCGGGGGCGGAAAGGCTTCGGGCGGCGGCTCTCGTCGCGCTCGGGGAGATGGAGATCGGGTTCAGGCTTCAACGGGGCAAGTGTACGGGCCCCGGCTTGACGAACACGAGTTTCGGCCTTGGCTCGATGAAGAAGCTCTTCGCGGTGGCCACTTGCTCGAACCCTGCGCCCATCATGATCTTCCTCAGCACGTCAACCGGGACCGACGGCCCCGCGTCCACCGCCGCGTACCCCCCGGGTTTGATCACCCGCGCGAGTTCCTTTGCCAGAGACGTGGCCTGCGCGTGCGTGAGGTACAAACCGACGACGCCGCCGGAGACGGCGAAGTCCACGCTCGCGGGAGCGATGGGCACGCCATCGATCAGCAGCGGCTCGGAGATGTCCTGGCACTCGAAGCGGGGTGTGATCAGCTCGCCGCGCCGGTTGCGGTATTCACGCGCTCTCGCACGCTCGATGAGGTGCGACGTGAGATCAAAGCCTGTGATGGACCAGGAGGGGTCGGCGAAGTGGCAGAGCAACTGCGTGGACATCCCCGGGCCGCACCCAAGGTCGACGACCACGGCGTCAGTCGCCGGGACGCGTCCGCTCACCGCCTGCGGGATCTGGCGGCTCTCGACCCAGACCTGGGGCAGGTTGTACGCGGAGAAGTCGTCGCCACGGAGCGCCGCGAAACCCTCGCGAACGGTTCGGGTGTCCGCGGCGATCATCCCCTGCCCCTTCGTGCGGCGGCCCGTCGCCTTGATCCAAAGCTCCTTGCCCTTTGTCGACAAGAGCGCGGACCACGGCAGCCGGACTTCGCGGAACTCGGAGGGAGTCAGTTTCAGCATCGGGAGTTGTGGTGTCCAGAGTGCGTTCGCGCGGCCCGTCCGCGTCCGCGGCGAGCCCTGTGCTCGCCCGCCCCTCCCGAGGCCATTGTGGGCAGCTATCGGCTCGCCGCCCACGGCATCCAAACAAAAAACCCGACGCGAGGGATCGCATCGGGCTTTGAACTGATCAGCGTGTGCTTCAGTTGGACTTCTGGGCGGGACAGGACTTGGCGCTGTCGCAGCCGGTCTTGCCGGAGCAGGCGCCTTCCTTCTTCTCGCTGACGGCGCCCATGGCGGCGTCCTTCTTGGCGCCCTCGGAGCAGCAGCCGGCTTTCTTCTCGCCGACGGCGCCCATGCTGCCGTCCTTCTTCGCGCCCTCGGTGCAGGTGCCCTTCTCGGAGCAGCAAGCCTTCTTCTCAGCGTTCACGGCGCCCATGTTCGCGCTCTTGTTCGAGCTGCTGCAACCAACGAGGACCAGAGCAGCCACAGCCAAACCCATCATGCCGAAGTTCTTCATCGCATACTCCTTGTGAATCATGCCAACCCAGTGTGCCGGACCTTGGGGCCGGCCAGTCTCCCAGCCTTCGAGCCGATCGCACTCGCGACCGACCACCTTCCGAACGGAGGGTGCCCCGCCGACGGACCGGGATTGTACACCACTACTGATGCGCGAGTTCGATGTTCGTTACGGTCGGGCCGCAGTTTTTTCCCGATCCGCGCGCTTGCGTTTGAGCTCCGAGTCGATGAACGGTGCGAGCTCGCCACGGAGCACCGCTTCGTAGTCCGTTTCCTCGTATCCCGTGCGGTGGTCTTTCACCCGGTTGTCGTAGAAGACGTACGAACGGATCTGCGTCCCCCAGCCTCGGTCCACCGCTCCGCCGGTCGCCGCGGCGAGTTCCTTCTCGCGCTGCTCCTCGGCGAGAATCTCCAGTTTCGCCTGCAAAACAGCCATCGCCTGCTTCTTGTTCTGCGGTTGATCGCGGTAGGTGGAAGCGACCACCATGATGCCGGTGGGTTTGTGGACCAGACGGATTGCTGAAGCAACCTTGTTCACGTTCTGCCCGCCGGGACCGGAGGCCCGGACGAAAGGGGTCACTTCGATGTCCTTTTCCGGAATCTCGACGCTGACTTCGTCCATCTCGGGTGTGACCTCGACGGTGCAGAAACTGGTCTGCCGCTTCCCCTGGGCGTTGAAGGGGGAGACGCGTGCGAGGCGGTGCGAGCCGCGTTCGCACTGGAGGTAGCCGTACGCGAAGGGGCCCTTGATGAAGAGCGTCACCGAGTCGATGCCGACCTCGGTACCGAAGGACTTTTCAACCTCCTCGATATCGAAGCCCATCTTCTCGCTGTAGAAGATGTACATGCGGAGGAGCATGTCGGCCCAGTCGTTGGCTTCGGTCCCACCGACGCCGGCGCCGATCGTGAGGTAGCAGTTCTTCGCGTCGTGCTTGCCCGCGAGGAGAGACTGCAGCTCGACCTTCTCCATCCGGCTCACGAGACCGAAGAGCGAGGCATCGGCCTCGGCGAGCAGGTCCTTGTCGCTCGACTCCTTCGCCATTTCGTACGCGAGTTTCGCCTCTTCGAAGTCCTTCATGACCCCGGTGAGCGGATCGACCATGGCGCTCAGGGCTCGCTTTTCGTTCACGAGCTTTCGGGCACGGTCCTGGGCGTTCCAGAATCCCTCCGCCGACATTTGCTCCTCAAGCTCGCGCAGTTTGGCGATTTTTTGAGGGTAGTTAAAGAGAGTCGCGGATGGTCACGATCCGCGCCTCAAGGTCATTGATCACGGGCTGATGGGCGTCGTAGTGCATGGAACCAGCATAGGCCCGGAGACCCGCCCCGGTCGCGCCGGTCGCCACCGCCGAAACCCCGCTCACGCGGCGGCATGGCCGCTCCGATTGGCCGACTCGATCTCGGAGCTGATGACGCGGTTTCTGCCTTCCTTCTTCGCGCGGTAGAGGTTCTGGTCCACCACCTCGATCCACGCTTCGGCGCTGAGTGCCGGGGCGCCGGAGCACCCGGCGACACCGATGGAGATCGTCACCTTGCGCTGCGCGTGCCTGGGCCAGGTTGCGGCCTCGATGCCGACGCGGATGCGTTCGGCCAGTACGGTCGCTTCTTCGCAGCCGGTGCTGGGCATGATGACGATGAACTCCTCGCCGCCGTAGCGGCAGGCCAGGTCGGTTTGCCGGCACTCGCGCTGGATGATGCGCGCCAGCCCCTGCAGCAGCGCATCTCCCGCCGGATGACCGAAGTCGTCGTTGATGGACTTGAACCGGTCGCAGTCGAGCAGCATGACGGAGAGCGGCTGCGCGTACCGCGAGGACCGCGCGAACTCCTCCGTCCAGCGGCCGTCGAAGAACGCGCGGTTCCACAGCCCGGTGAGGCCGTCCACTTTCGCCTTCTGCGCCAGCATCTGCACGAGTTGATACACGCGGATCGCCGACCGCACCCGCACGCGGAGTTCCGTGAACTCAAAGGGCTTGGCGATGTAGTCCACCGCGCCGAGGTCGAAGGCTTTCACCTTGTCGTCGCGGCTGGCCTGCGTCGAGAGAATGATCACCGGGATCTGCTGTGTGATCGACTTGGCCTTCAGTTGTTTGAGCACCTCGAAGCCATCCATCCCCTCCATGTTTAGGTCGAGGGTGATCAGGGATGGTTGCATGCGCTCCGCCGCGACAAGGCCCTCTGCGCCGGAGTACGCGCTGATGAAGCTGAGCTCTTCCTGGCTCAGCCGGGCCCGGAGCAGGCGGTGCACGTCCACGCTGTCGTCGATGACCAGCACCACCGGCTTGGCATCCGGTGTGTACTCGTGCTGGACTGGTGGGGTGCTGTGCATGGCGTGCGTCCGACCTCGCGCATCAGGAACCGACGCGGCCCGGCGCGCCGATCACGGGCTGACGCCGATCCCGCGGATCAGGCCGCACGCTTCATTGTCGGTGCGATCACGCGACGGCAGAGGTTGATCAACTGGTTCACGTTGAACTCCGCGCTCGGGGGCATCCCCGCCGGATCGTTCACGGTCCGCAGCGAGTCTTCGAGCGCCCCCGCGGCGTTCCCTAGCGTTGGGAAGCCGTACCCCGCCGACGATCCTCGCAACTGGTGCGAGATCCGCTTGATGGTCGGCAGGTCCTTTGCCGACCACGCGGTCGCGAGCTGGTTGAGCCTTTCCGGCAGTTCCGCCGTGAAGAGGTCAACAAGCTCCTTCATGTCGGGGTCGTTCGCAAGGTCGCTGTGCAACGGGGATACGTTGGTGAAATCAAGAGACATGTCTACCTCCGGTTCGCGTTCTGGATCGGCCAACCCGGGCGGACTGTGGAGTCCGGCTGGAGGTCCTCGCATCGCGGTTCCGACTGGGGCCCTACAGGCGTCACAGGACTCGCCTGCCTCCTCCATTCCCCCGGCTCGCCCCCGCCCGCCGGTTCCGGATATCCTGCGTCCGTGCACACCGACACTTCCATGTATCAAGCCCGTTACCGCTGGACACTCCTCCGCGCCGGCCGCTTCCGGCTCGACGGCGGCTCGATGTTCGGGCTGATCCCCCGCACCGTGTGGTCCCGTGCCGCGGCACCCGACGACCGCGGCCGGGTTGCGGTCCAGCACAACGCGATCCTCCTCGAACGCATCGACGCACCCGGGGCCGAAGACCCCGGTGCCCACGAGCATGCCCCCTCGCTCGGCGGCGGGTCTCGCTTCGCCCTCATCGAGGTCGGAACCGGAGACAAGCTCGACGACAAGAGCCGCGACATTTTCTCTTTGGAACAGCGGGATATCAGCGCGGCCCTCGCCGAAGTCGGCCGCCGGCCCGAGGACATCGGCGCTGTCGTGGTCTCGCACCTGCACTTTGATCACGCCGGTGGGCTGACACGCCTCTGCCGCGACGGCGAGGCCCCCGATTGGACCGGCCCCGCGGGTTCGATGGCGGGCTCTCGCCCGGATCACGGCGTCAAGCTCACCTTTCCCTACGCCGTCGTCTTCTCGCAGCGCCAGGAGTGGGAGGACGCCCTCGCCAACCGCAGCGTGATGACGCGGACGTACTTCAAGGACCACCTCGAGCCCATCCGGGATCGCATTTTCCTCGTGGATTCGCCGCCGCCGTTCGCGCCCGACTACATCCCCGGCCGCGACGATGTGCCCTTCAGCTCGATCCTCTACCGCGAGACGTTTCTTCCCGGACTTCCGGGCGTTTCGGTCTTCCGCGTCCCCGGGCACACGTGGGGCCAGCAAGCCGTCAAGTTCACTGACGAAATGGACCGAACCGTCGTCTTCACGCCGGACGTGCTGCCGACCGTCAACCACGTCGGCGCGGCGTACAGCCTCGGCTACGACGTGGAGCCCTACACCAGCATGATTTCCCGACGTTGGTTCCTGAGCGAGGCCGCCTCGCGTGACTGGCTCCTGGTCCTCGACCACGAGCCCGGGAACCCCTGCCAGCACGCCGTGGCGAACTCCAAGGGCTGGTTTGACCTCGTGCCCGAGACCAACGTTCGCGGCGACCTCAGTTGAACCCCGCGCCGGCGTACAATGGGTGGAGCGCCGGCACCGGAGCCTGCGCTGTCCGCGCGAGCACCCGACATTGACCCAGATACCCAACCCATCTCATCGTGAACCGCCCGGCGGAGGCTCCGCCGGGCCACCGTCGATGGAGCAGGACGAGGCCGCTGCCAGCCTCGCCATGCCCGCGGGCCGCGGCACCCCGGCGGTGGCGCTGTCCGTCATGGACAAGCTCGAGGCGTACATCGCACGCCTCTCCGCCCGCAGCACCTTCTGGCACCGCGTGTGCTCGCTGATCTGGCTGCCGTACGCCTTCCGCAGCGGGATCCGGATGAAGAAGGTGGACAGCAACACCTTCGCCGCGGAGTTGCCGTTCCGCCGGTTCAACCGCAACTGGTACAACGCGATGGCCGGCGCGGCGCTGCTGGCCAACAGCGAGATCGCGGGCGGGATGTACATCTTCGGGATCACCGGCGGTGATTACACGCTGGTGTGCAAGGAGCTCTCCTACAAGTTCCTCCGTCCGTGCTTCGGCCCCGCGCTGTACAAGATCACCCCGCGCGAGGACATCCGGTTGCTCATCGCCACGGGCAAAGAGTTCAACATCACCGTCGACCTCGAGGTGATCCAGCAGGCGGTGCTCCCCGCCGCGCTCGCCAAGCGTTCAAAGAAGGACTCTGTCCTCGCCCGCCTCGCGTCCAAAGAGCGCCGGGTCGGCAAGTGCACGGCCACGTTCCACGTCACGCCCACGATTCATCAGAAGGAGAAGCGTGGGAGCGTGAGGAACGTGGGGGCTTAGGAAAGCAGCAAAGCTCAAAGTTGCAAAGCAGCAAATAGGAAAAGAGAACACAGGCAAGGGACCGATGGTTCCCGATTACCTAATGCCTAATGCCTAATGCCTAATGCCTAATGCCCATTCCCCATTGCCCTCTAGATTCCGAAGTACTTCGCCTCCGGATGATGCACCACGATTGCCGAGGTGCTCTGTTCCGGATCGATCTGCCAGTTCTCGGTGAGCACGCAGCCGATGCGTTGGGGCTCGAGGAGCGAGAAGAGTTTCTCCTGGTCTTCCATGCTCGGGCACGCGGGGTAGCCGAAGGAGTAGCGGCTGCCGCGGTACTTCTGGGTGAACAGGTCGCGGACTTTGGGTGAGTCTTCGCCGGCGATGCCGAGTTCCTGTCGCATGCGTTTGTGCCAGAACTCGGCGAGGGCCTCGGCGGTTTCGACGCCCAGTCCGTGGAGGTAGAGGTAGTCGGTGTAGTTGTTCGACGCGAAGAGATCACGCGCGTACTCGCTCGCGCGCGAGCCCATCGTCACGCAGTGCATCGCGAGGACATCTGTCTCGCCCGAAGCGGTGCTGCGGAAGAAGTCGGAGATGCACAGCCGCCGCTTGTCGGTCTGACGCGGGAAGCTGAACCGCAGCCGCTCGCGCTTCTCACCCTTGGGCGCGCAGATGATGAGGTCGTTGCCCTCGCTGTTGCACGCGAAGTACCCGTACACCACCGCGGGCCGCAGGATCGCCTCTCGCTTGCAGAGGTCTTTCCACTTCTGGAAGATCGGCCGCACCTCGTCCTCGATGAGCGCCTCGTACTCTTCGTCGCTCGTTGCGCCCTTCTTAATCTGCCACTGACCCCGGAAGAGCGCGATGGGGTTGATGAACGGGTAGATGTGATCGAGGTCGATCTCCTGCACGACGCGCGAGCCGAGGAACGGGGCCTTGGGAACCGGAACTGTCGTCGACACGTCAGACCGCACGCCCGGCGTCGCGGCGAGCGTGGGGTTCGCCAGCTTCTCCGCGCGGGTGGCGACGATCTCCTCCTCCGCGTGCGTGCGCTTCGCGAGCCGCGCCGTGATCTCCGCGCCCAGCTCCGCGTGCCGCCCCGCCATCACATAGTCCATCGTC
>JBMOHX010000058.1:0-14116 GCA_049317625.1 Phycisphaerales bacterium | reverse complement strand
CCAGGCCCTTGTGTTGTCCTGGATGCGGGCGAAGACGCGGTAGTCACCGGTGGGCAAGCCCTTGGTCTTCAGGGTCGCGTTCGCCACGCCGTTGGTGAGCCTGGTCACCGCGCCGACCTTCCTGTCGCCCGTGCTGAAGACGCCGTCGCGGTTGGTGTCGGCGTAGAACTCGACCCTGCTCAGCGTGCGGCCCGTCGGCAGGAAGAAGTTCCCGGCGGTGAAGATCACCGAGGCGGTGCGCGGGACGGAGGTTGTCGCGGGCGTGACGGTGCCAGCGCCGAAGAGCGGATGGATGAGCGTCGATGCCGCGGCGGGGGTGCTCGATGCGCCCGACGAGTCTTGTGCCACGGCGAGGTAGCGGTAGGTTCCGAAGGTGGCACCCGCGGTTGGGACGGAGATCGAGAAGCCGTCGGAGGCGTTGGAGTCGAGCCCGAGGACGGCATCGACCGCGGTATCGAGCAACCCGTTGGCGTCGACGTCGCGGTAGAACATCACAACGGAGACGGCGCCCTCGGCGTCTGAGGCAGTGGCGGTGAGGTTGAAGGTCTCACCTTCGGTCACCGATGCGGAGGAAGCGGCGAGGCCCGACACCACGGGCGCGGTGTTGGCCGTGACCGTGATGGTCAGAGGAACGGCCGCGCTGGTGGCGCCTCTGCTGTCGGTTGCGTCCGCGAAGAGCCGGCGCGTCCCGACCCACTCTGCCGGAACGGTGTACGCGAGGGTCCAGCCGTCGCCTGCGGTGAAGTCGGAGGGGAGCACGGTGTCTGTGGTGTCGAGCACGCCGTTCCCGTTGGTGTCGTCGTAGAACATCACGACCCCGACGGAGTCCGCCGGGTCCGGGTCGGAAGCGAGCACGGTGAGGTTGACGGTCGCACCGACGACAACGCTGGTGGGCTGCGCGGTGAAGGAGGTGACCGAGGGCAGGGTGTTCGAGGTGACGGTGAGCGTGGCGGAAGCGACCCCGGTGCTGCCGGCGTTGTCGGTGGCCACGGCGTAGAGGAAGTACATGCCGGGCGTGAGTGTGGTGGGAATGGTGTACGTGCCCGACCAGCCGTCGGAGGAGGTGGTGTCCTGCGCCATGAGCGTGTCGCCGGTGTCCCAGGTGCCGGCGGTGTCGTAGTAGAAGCGGACGGCGGCGACCGAGCCGTCGCTGTCGGTGGCGGACGCAGCGAGGCTGATCACCGCGCCCGGGGCGGCGGACGACGGGGTGGAGGTGAACGCGGTCACCGCGGGGGCCGCGTTGGTGGAGACGGTGAAGGTCGCGGCGACCGCCGAGCTTTGCGAGCCGAGATTGTCGGTGGCGCGGACGAGGAGCTGGCGAGAGCCCACAGCCCAGGTTCCCGGGACCGTGAAGGAGATCGACCAGCCGTCGGCGGCGTTGGTGTCGACACCGAGCTGGGTCTCTTGGGCGTCGATCCCGCCGTTGCCGTTGGCGTCGTCGAACACCGCGACCTGCGCGATGGTGCCGTCGGTGTCAGTCGGAGACGCGGTGAGGGTGACCGAAGTCCCGACCAGGCCCGAGGTGGGAGAGAGGGTTGGGGTGGCCACGGAAGGGCGGGAGTTGACAGCGGGGACCCACGACGTTGCGTAACCGACGCCGGGCGTCTGCGAACTGGCCGAGCTCTCCAGGTACACGAGGTCCACCGCGCCCGAGCCGTCGAGATTCGCGACGGCGATCTCCGCCACACCGCCGTAGATCGTGGCGAAGTACAGGGCTTGGTTGAACGTTCTCGATGTGCTCGAGCCGGAGGAGAGGAACGCGGCGACCCCGCCGGTGGCGGAAACGACGATGTCCGCCGCCCCGTTGTTGTCAACATCGGCCACGAGGACGTCCGCCACGCTCATCACGTCCTGGACGCTCTGCGAGGGGACGGAGGTCTGGCTGCTGAAGCTGAGGGCCTCCGCGTCGGAGCGGTTCTCGAGGATGACCGCCAGAGGAGAGTTGGACCCCGGGAGGGAGTTGTTCACCACGAGGTCGATCCGGGAGTCGCCCAGCAGGTCGCCCGCGGCGATGGCGGTGGGCGAGGCGTTGACCGCGTACGAAACGGGCGAAGCCAGGAGCAACGTGCTCGGATTCGTGCTGGTGTTACGGATGACGCCGACGCTGGAGTTGGCCGAATCGGAGACCGCGATGTCGTTGTCCCCGTCGCCGTCGAGGTCGGCGATCACGACGTCGGAGGGGCTCGTGCCTGTCGAGATGTTGGCGGCAACGCTGAAGTTGCCCGCGCCGTCGTTTCGGAAGACCGTGACGCTGCCGTTGCTCGGGTTGGTGACCGCGGCGTCGGGCGCGGCGCTGCCGGTGAGCTGACCGAGGTCCAGCTTCCCGAAACTCGCGCCGATGGCTGAGTTTGAAGAGAGCTGCGCACCGAACGCGCCCTGACCGTCGTTCAGCAGCACCTGGATGACCGAGGCCGAGCCCATGAGGGCGACGATGTCAACAAAGCCGTCGCCGTTCACGTCGGCGAGGCCGATGTCGCTGATGCCGCCGGTGATGGCGTTCCCGTTGCTGTCGTTGATCCGGTACTGGATCGCCTGGCGGAAGTTGCCGCCCCTGTTGAAGAGCACGCTGACGTATGCGTCGCTCGACGGGGCGAAGGGGCCGGTGGCGGCGACGACGTCCGCGCGGCCGTCGCCGTTCAGGTCCGCGGTGTCGATCAGTTGCGGGCGGAGGTTCAGCGTGACCGCGGCCCAGGTTGGCAGGTTCCACGTCGCGCCGTTGGTGATCGCGTAGTTCACCTTCGGCGAGTTGAACCCGTTGATGTAGACCACGTCCGGACGCGCGTCCGAGTCGATGTTGACGAGGCGCAGGCTGAACGCGGAGAACGCCTCGGTGTTGTAGTTCTCCGCCTGGAAGAACCCGCGCGAGGTGCCGGTCCCCGAGGCGCGGAAGAGCGCGAGGTACCCGTCGGTGGCGACGGTGATGTCCGCCAGGCCGTCGCCGTTGACGTCGCCGATCGCCACGTCCGAAGAGTTGAAGGGGTAGTCGACCTGCGACCAGGGCAGCGGGGTCCGCGTGCCGAAGTTGAAGCCCTGCGAGTCCGAGCGGTTCTCGAGGATCATCAGCGGCGCCGGAGCCCCCATGAACATGTTCACCACCACGATCTCGGCCTTCGAGTCGCCCAGCACGTCGCCCGCGGCGAGCGCCACCGGTGCGCCGCCGACCTGGAACTGCTGCGGGGAGGAGAGCAGCAGCGTCCCGGGGTTCGCGCTCGTGTTCGCGATGACGTGAACCACCTGGTTCGTGGCGTCACCGGTGGCGATGTCGTTGTCGCCGTCACCGTCGAAGTCGGCGACGACCACGTCCGAGGGGCTCGCGCCGATCCCGGCGTTCGCCGCGATCAGGAAACGGCCGGTGCCGTCGTTGCGGAAGACCGTGACGCTGTTGTCGGTCGTGTTGGTGACCGCCGCGTCGGGCGTCGAGTCGCCCGTCAACTGGCCGAGCGCGAGGTTCTGGAAGGTCGAACCGATGCCCGAACTGGAACGGACCTGAGACCCGAACGCGCCCTGGCCGTCGTTGAGCAGTACGTGGATGCGGGAGTCAGAGCCGACCAGCGCGACGATGTCGGCGAAGGTATCCCCGTTCACGTCGGCGAGCGCCAGGTCGGAGATCCTGCCGACCCCGGCGTTCCCAAACTCGTCGTTCAGCCGGTAGCGAACCGCTTCGCGGAAGTCCCCGCCGCGGTTGAAGAGCACGCTCACGTACCCCTCGGAGCTCTGGCTGGAAGGTCCGGTCGCGGTCACGACGTCCTCGAGGCCGTCGCCGTTCAGATCGGCGCTCGAAACGAGGTCGGGGGTGTCGCCCTGCGCGAGCGGTGCCCAGGCGGGGAGCGACCAACGACCGTTGGAGGTCAGCGCGTAGGACACCCTGGGGCTGAACGACGCGTTGACGTACACAAGGTCGGGCCGGGCGTCGCTGTTGATGTTGACGAGCCGCACGATCGTCGCGGACGCCAGCGAGTTTGTGCTCGTGCTGAGATTCTCAACCTGCACGAAGTTCCGCGAGGTTCCGGTGCCCGAGGCTCGGTACACCACGACAAAGGTTCCGGCCGCGGCGGTGATGTCGAGCTTCCCGTCGGCGTTGATGTCGCCCAGGACCACGTCGGTCACTCCGTTCTGCGGAGCCGTGGTCTGCGAGGCGAGCCGGGTCGTGCTGTTGAAGTTGAAGGCTTGCGAGTCGGAGCGATTCTCGAGGATGACGACGGGCGAGGTTCCGCCGCCGAAGGACTGCTCCACGACCACAAGGTCGACCTTGGCGTCTCCGAGCACATCGCCCGCCTCGATCCTGATCGGCGTGCCGCCGGTCTGGAACTGCGCGGGGGTGCCGAGCGTCAACACGTTTGAGTTGCTGCTGGTGTTCCCGATCACCGAAACGGTCATGCTGACCGGATCAACGGTGGAGATGTCGTTGTCGCCGTCGCCGTCCAGGTCCGCGATCACGACATCGGACGGGCCCGGGCCCGTGGAGACGTTCGCCGCGACCGAGAAGTTCCCCGCGCCGTCGTTGCGGAGCACCGTGATCCCGCCGTTGGTGCTGTTGGTGACCGCGGCGTCGGGCGATGAGTCTCCCGTCAACTGCCCGAGCGCGAAGCCCGCGAAGTTCGACCCGAGCCCCGAGTCGGAGCGGGCCTGGGACCCGAACGCGCCCTGGCCGTTATTGAACAGCACGTGAATGGCCGAGGACGACCCGACGAGCGCGACGATGTCGACGAAGGTGTCGTTGTTCACGTCGGCGAGGGCCAGGTCGGTGATCATCCCGAAGGCCGCGTTCCCGTTCGAATCGTTGAGCCGGTAGCGGATCGGCTCGCGGAAGCTCCCCCCCCGATTGAACATCACGCTCACGTACGCGTCGGAGTTCATGCCGGACATTCCCGAGCCGGCGACGACATCCTCGCGCCCGTCGCGGTCCAGGTCGGCGGAGGCAACGAAGTCCGGCCGGTCTCCGGCGGTGGTCTGTGTCCACATCGGCAGGGCGCTGCCCGCGGCGTCCATCAACGCCCTCGCCTCGAGCTTCTCGAACGGATCCCGGGCCAGGAGCGGGCGGCGGATGCCGCGGGCGATCGAACTGAGAAGGGTGGCGAGGGACTTCATGGTGTTCTCCTGGTCTGGGCGGCGGCCCTGCCCCTAAGCCGAGGTTGGGGGGGAAGAGGGCGGGGCGTCGAATACACACACGTAACCCCGAGTCGCCGCGCCTAGTGAATTGTGCCTCGACAGGAACCCCCTGCGCAGAAATGAGCCGGTTCGCGGCTTTGCACGAGTTGTGTAAGCAAATGGTGCGGAGAATGTTCGGATTGTCGGAACAACCGGGCGAACTGTTAGCCCTTGGGCGCGAGCGCGCGAGCTCGCTCCACCGAGGCCTCGAACTCCGCGCCGCTCATCCCCGGCTCCTGGATCACCGTGATGTGACCGACCTTGCGGCCAGCCCGCGGCTCCTTGCCGTAGAAGTGGGGGTGTGCGCCGGGGATGCCGAGCACGTCGGCGATCGCGGGGAGCCCGCCGATGAGGTTCACCATCGCGGCGGGGGCGATGCAGGCGGTTGAACCCAAGGGCAAGCCAGCGACGGCGCGGCAGTGGTTCTCGAACTGGCTGCACCGCGCACCTTCGATGGTCCAGTGGCCGCTGTTGTGGACGCGCGGGGCCATCTCGTTGAAGAGCAGCTTGCCGCCGACGTCGAAGAGCTCGACGGCCATCACTCCCACGTAGCGCATCTGATCCATAGCGCCGGCGATCTGAGCGCGCACGTGCGAGGACTCGGTCTCGGGCACGCCGCGCGCCGGCGCGCGGCTCAGGCGGAGGATCCCGCCCTCGTGCACGTTCTCGACCCAGTCGTAGAAGCGGACTTCACCCTGGGGCGAGCGGACGGCGATCGCGGAGAGCTCGCGCGTGAAGGGCACGAACTTCTCGACGATCAGGGGCGATGCGCCCAGTTTCGCCCAGGCGGCCGCGGCGTCTTCGGTGGAGCGGACGACGGCCTGCCCCTTCCCGTCGTAGCCCATGCGCGTGGTCTTCACCACCGCGGGGAGTCCGATCTCGGCAATCGCGGAGTCGAAGGCCTCGCGGGAGTCCGCCGCGCGGAAGTCGTGCACGGCCAGACCCGAGTTGCGGAAGAACGATTTCTCCGCGATGCGGTCCTGACCGGTGCGGAGCGCGATCGAGCCCGGGAGCACGGAGCGGGTGCGCTCGATGGATTCGACGACGCTCGCGGGGATGTTCTCGAACTCGTAGGTCACCACGTCGACCCCGCGGAGGAACCGGTCGATCGCCACGGGGTCCGCGAACGCGCCGACATGCAGCTCGCACACGTCGCGCGCGGGGGCGTCGGTCGTGGTGTCAAAGCACCGGAACCGCAGGCCTAGCGGTGCGCCGGCCATGGCGAGCATGCGGGCGAGCTGCCCGCCTCCCAGTACGCCGATCCGCATCTCAGGACTTCCGTCCGGTGCGAGGGTCGAGGGCCGCGAGCACGTCGTCGGTGCGCTTCTCGCGGTAGCGGCGGACGGCTTCGCGGGTCTTTGGCTCGGCGAGGCCGATGATCGACGCGGCCAGGATCGCGGCGTTGATCGCCCCGCTCCGGCCGATGGCCAGCGTGCCGACGGGAACGCCGCCCGGCATCTGCACGATCGAGAGCAGCGAGTCGAGCCCCTTGAGCGCCTGGCTCTCCACCGGCACGCCCAGCACGGGGATGATGCACTTGGCCGCGAGCATGCCCGGCAGGTGGGCGGCGCCGCCGGCGCCGGCGATGATCACGCGGATCCCGCGCTCCTCCGCGCCGGAGGCGTACTCGAAGAGCCAGTCGGGCGTGCGGTGCGCGGAGACGACGTACACCTCGTGGGCGATGCCGAACTCGTCGAGCGTCTCGCTCGCGTGCTGCATGGTTTCCCAGTCCGACCGGCTTCCCATCAGGACGCCGACGATCGGTGCGGACGACGCGCTACGTGCTTTCTTCGCCATGCCCAGAGGATAGCGGAGCCGTTCGGTGCGCGCCGGTCCCGCGTCATTCTCTAGTGACCGCCGCCGTGGCCCGCGTCTTTCTTGGCGTCCTTCTTCGCGGGCTTCTTCTTCGCGGCACCGTGGGCATCTTTCTTCGCCGGGGCCTTCTTGGCACCGTGGCCGTCGTCCTTCTTCGCCCCGTGGCCATCGTCCTTCTTGGCCCCGTGCCCGTCGTCTTTCTTCGCCGCGCCGTGCCCGTCGTCTTCAGCCTTCCCGTGCGCGTCTTCCTTGGGGGCATCGGGGAGTTCGGGCACCGCGCCCTCGTGGAAATCAAACGACGCGGCGTGGGTCTGCTGGAGCGCCGGCTGTCGCACGAAGATCAGCCACAGCCATACGCACCCGCCCAGGAAGAGCGTGTTCAGCGACAGCCAACCCATCGTGTCACGCACGAGCTTGGGCCGCCCTTTCAGCGGGGCCGACATCAGGCCGACAGCTCGCCGGGCCAGCGGGTCGATCGCCCCGGCCGTCCGCCCCGCTGCACCTCGCAGCCGAACCGCGAGGGAGGGTCCGGCCGGTTTGGGCTCAGCCGCGGGGGCATGGAGGGCGTGGGGTTCAGGCACGGTCGCGGGGGCGGCCGGGGTCGGATCCGCGGCGTGCGCGCCCGCGGGTGCCGGCGCGTGAGCCACCGGAGCGGGCGCGGCCTCGGGCGTTGGCGCGGCGGCGGCGACCGGAGCTGGTGCGGGATCGGAGCCGGTGCTGGAGTCGGAGCAGGCGCGGCTGCGGCGGCCTCCACCGGAGCCGGGGTCACCTCGGCCTCGGGCGCGTGCTCGGGCTCGGCCGCGGGTGGTGGGGGCTCGGCCGTCTTCGCGAGTGCCGCGGCCATTGCGGCGATCTGGTCCAGCGGATCTGCATCGGCGGCTGCCGGTGTTTGGGTCGGCTCCGCGACTCCCTCGGCGTCATCAGAGTCCGCGGCCGCTTCGGGATCGGCCGGCAGGGTTTCCGGGAGGTCCGTGGACTCGGCGCTCTGCGTCACTTCGGTTTGCGGCTGGCCGAGGGCCGCTTCGGCCGCGGCGATCAGCTCGGTCGCGGCATCGTCCGCCACGTGCTCAACCCGCTCCTCCGGGACCAGATCCGCGGGCGGGGGGTTCGTCGCGTTGAGCGCGGCCTCGGCTTCCGCGATCAGGTCGGCATCGGCGGAGGATTCGAGTGGCGCTTCCGCGGCTTCGGGCTCGGCGGGCGTGTCCGCCGCCTGGAGCGCCGCCTCGGCCTCGGCGATGAGGTCGTCGACGCTGGGTGATTCGGTGGGGGGGGTGTCAGCGGGAGCAGGCGACACATGGGACTCATTGGACACATGGGACTCATTCGTCCTATCTGTCCCATCCGTCCCATCCGTCCCATCCGTCCCATCCGTCCCATCCGTCCCATCCGTCTTTTCGATCTCCGCGGCAAGGTCTTCGATCACCGCGTTCACGTCCGCCGCGAGTTCCTCGGGAACGGTGCTCTGCGTACGCTGCGCCTGGGCGACGGCCTCGGCCGCCGCCTCCGTCTCCCGGGCGAGCTGTTCCATCTGCGCGCACAACTCGTCCACCTGCGCGAGCAGGTCGTCGTGCGAGTCCGCATCCGGGGGATTGGGGATCGGCAGAGTGGCCATAAGGTCGGTACCGAGCACATGATCGGTTCCGGTGCCAGAATACTCAAGAGGGTCTTTACCCGGTGACAGCCGGAGACGCAAGCGGGTCGGACAACCCGCACAGGGCGAACGATGTCGACACACACCATCTTTCTACCGGACTTGCGAACGCGGGCACTCTCCGCACCGGCCGGATCCCCCGCATCGGTCAGCGGGGCGGGCGCTCGGCTCCTGATCGGGGGTGAGGAGGCCCACCACGCGCTCCGCGTCAAGCGCCTCGAAACCGGAGACCGCGTGCGCTTCTGCGACGGGCGCGGCGGGGTCGCCGAAGGAACGATCGCGGAAACCCGGAAGGAGCGCCGCTCCGGCGAATGGCAGTTCGATGCCGACTGCGGGCCCGTTGAGGTCACCCCGCCCGATGCGCCGCGCCTGCGGGTTTGGTCGGGCGTGCCCAAGGGCGACGGGCTGGGACAGATGATCGACGGGCTCTCGCAGGTCGGCGCGACCGGGTGGGCGCCGCTGGTGAGCGCGCGGACGATCGTCGAGCCGCGCGAAGGGAAGCTGCGTCGTCTGGAGCGGGTCGCGGAAGAAGCCATCAAGCAGTGCGGGCGATCCTGGCTGCTGGAGATCGGCGAAGGGTGGGAGCTCGCGCAGGTGCTCGATGCCGGCGGCACGCTGATCGCGGCCGATGTCTCGGGGGATGAGTACACGCGCACGGGTGCCGAGGCGCTCGGCCTGCTCATCGGCCCCGAGGGCGGGTGGGACCCGCGCGAGCTGGCACTGATGCGCTCGCGCGGCGTGCGCATCGCTCGATTCGGGCCGCACGTGATGCGGGTCGAGGTCGCCGCGGTGGTCGGCGCGGCGCTGGTGATGCAGTCCGAGCGCGCGGTCAGGTGAGCAGGAGTTCGAACTCCCATTCGTCGCGCGATCGGATGCCGCTCGCACCGACCCACGGCCCGCACCCGGTGCGCTCGCGGGCGCGGTCGATCGCTCCCGGGTGAATAGAGACAAGGCGCATCCCGCGGCGTTGGTAGAAGCGGACCGCGTTCAGGTTGTCGTTGCTCGTGGTGAGGAAGGCGCGCCGGCACCCCGCGCGGGCGGCCTCGCCCACCACCGCGTGGAGCAGCCGCTCTCCCGCGCCGCGCCCGCTCGAAACGCTCGACAGCGTCACGATCTCGCACTCGTCCCTGCCGATGTGGTACGTCACGAGTCCCGCGGGTGCGCCGTTGGTTTCGGCGATGAAGGCCGGGAGCTTCGAGGCGTCGAATCGCGCGTCGCGCGACCAGATGTCGTGCCCGCCCCAGTGTGCGCGGAGTTGTTCGGTGACGAAGGCGTGGTCATCCGCGCGGGCCGCACGCACCGCGAGCGCGGCCCTGAGGGTGAGCCACGCGAGCACCCGCGGCGCGTTCTGGTCCGGCGGGAAGACCGGGTACCAGAGCCGCTTGATGATGCCGTCCTCCACGAACCACGCCATGCGGCAGATGTGGGTGGTCGGCCCCTCGCCGCGCACGGGGAAGTTGAAGGTTGGGAGGCGCATGCCGCGCACGAGCGAGAGATCGGAGTCGCTGAGCAGCTCGAAGGGAATGTGGTTGCGGGCCTTGAACTCGCGGATGTGCGCGACGGGGTTGGTGCTCACGCCGAATACGCCTACGCCCAACGCGGTGAACTCTCGCGCGAGATCGCGGAAGGCGCACGATTGCGGGGTGCAACCGCGGGCGCCGGGGATGGAGTCCCAGTCTTCGCCTTGAAAGCCGAGATCGGGCGGCTCGCCGGGGACGCCGGTGCGTGGGTAGAAGAACAGAACAGTGGGCCCGGAGCACAGTTCGCGGAGTCGAACTGGTGCGCCCGCGCTGGTCAAGAGCTGGCAGTCAGAGGGCGGCGCGTAGAGCAGGTGGTCGGCGCGGCCGTCGTCCGCGGGAACGGGCAGGTTGGGCGGGAGTTGGTAGGGGTTGTGGGCGGGGTTCATGTGGCGGCCTCCAACGGAGCGAGGGCGTCCGGCCGCGTACGCGGTACTGCGGTCACACCTTTGAGGGGCTGTCCTTCGTGAACTCCACGGTCACCTTCAGCGCCGCGTTCGCTTCGCCCTGGATCACGTAGAAATCTCCCTTGCTCCCGACCGCCAGCGAGAACTCGACCCGCGTCTTCGAAACGTCCATCTTTGCGATCGACGCCTGGACCGCGCCGACCAGGTCGCCCAGGACCGACAGCGACTCCGCGAGCGTTCGCGTCGCGGCGTGGGCCGCGTGCTCGAGCGCCCGCGTGCTGATCGCGTGGACGCCCTCCCCGCTATCCACGCACGCGAACCGAACCTTGCGTCCGCCGGCTTCCCCGAACTCGATGACTGTCGCCATGCCCTGCCTCCTGTGGTTCCCGGGGCGTAGTCCCGGCGCACCTCGGCACGCCCACCCCCGCGCCGAGTGTACCGGAGCGGTGCGGTCTTGCCCGGGACCTTGTTCAGGCGGGGCCTGTTCGGTGACGGGTCGGAGGATCACCGCGATTCTGAACCCGCGGGCCGGTGGCGCTGTAGCATGAGCACCTATGCCCCTGTTGCTGAGATGGTTCTTTCGATTGAGCGTCACCAACCCGATCGCGGTGCGGCTGGTCCAGAACGGATCGCGCCGGCCGCGCCACCTGTACATCCGGGCCGCGTACCTCGCGGTGCTGATCATCGTGCTGCTGTGGATGCTCATCCTCAAGACCAACCCCGGCGGCGGGCTCGACTACCGGGGCCTGGCGTCGGCGGCGTCTTTGAGCTTCACCTCGATCGCGTACCTCCAGGTCGGTCTGATCTGCATCCTCGCGCCGGTGTTCATGGGCGGGGCGATCGCGCAGGAGGCCAACCCGCGCACGTGGGAGGTTCTGCTCACCACGCCCCTCACCCCGGGCGAGATCGTCCTCGGGAACCTCTTCGGACGGCTCTTCTTCGTGATCGCGCTGCTCTTCGCGAGCCTTCCGCTCTTCGCGCTCACGCAGTACTTCGGCGGCGTGCCCGGTTCGGCGATCTTCGCAAGCTACGCGGTCGCGGGGTGCGCCGCCTTGCTGGTGGGCGCGATCGCCATCAGCCTCTCGGTTTCTCGCCTGGTGGGCAAGCGGGCGTTCTTTGTGTTTTATGTCTGCGTTGTCAGCTACCTCGCGGTGACCATCGCCGTCGACGGGTGGCTCGTGAACTCCGGGCGCGGGGCGGGCGCCTCGGGCGAGGGAGTGACGTGGATGACCGCGCTCAACCCGTTCCTCGCGCTGCGTGCACTGCTGAATCCCTCGACCTACGCACGGGCCGCGGAGGGCTCTCAGGTCGGCCTCGCACGCTGGTTCCTCGAGAGCCCTGTCAAGACCTGGTGTCTCGGGAGCGCGGCCCTCAGCCTGCTCTTCATCTCCGCGTCGACGCTCACCGTCCGCGCGGGCGGCCTGCAAACACTCGGCAGCGACAGCGCGGTGCCGTGGTACCGCAAGCTCTTCGGGTTCGGTGCGATCGGGGCCGAGCACCGGCCGCCGCGGGCGGTGTGGACCAACCCCATCGCCTGGCGCGAGGCCGCCGCCCGCAACGCGACACTCGGCAAGACCGTGCTGCGTTGGCTGTTCATCGTGAGCGGCGTCGCGGCCGGCGGGGCGATCGTCTTCTTCTTCGCCAACGGCACCCTCGACCGCACCGAGTACCGGTTCATCCTCAGCGCCACGGTCTGGACCGAGCTGGCGGTGCTGACCCTCGTGGCGATCAATATGTCCGCGACGTCGATCAGCCGCGAGCGTGAGGACGGCACGCTGGACCTGCTCCTCACCACCCCCATCACCGCCTCCGCCTATCTCGCCGGGAAGCTCCGGGGCCTGATCGCGTACCTCTTCCCGTTGCTGTGTGTGCCGATGGCAACACTGCTCTTCGCCGGCCTCTTTACGATTTTCGGCGACGTGAAGGTCACGCAAGTCGCCTTCGGCACGGCCCAGATGGGGCCGGTCGTCCTCCCCGAGGGCGCACTCGCGGCCCCCTTCGTGATCGTCCCGTTTATCGCGTACTGCGTCATGGTCGGGCTCCACTGGTCGCTCAAGAGCCGCGGCACCCTCGGGTCGGTGGTTGCCACCGTGGGCGTGGTCGGCGTTGCCGCGGGCATCGTCAGCCTCTGCTCCTGGAACATGATGAGCGGTGTGCCCGTGGTGGGGCCGGCGCTCGCGTCGCTCAGCCCCGCTTCGGCCGTCGCGGCGATTGTTCAGCCCGAGGAGTCCATGCAGGAGTCGATCACCAAGAGCGGGTACACCACGACCCGCACCGCCTTCTTCGTGGGCTCGCTCGGTGCCGCGGTCATCTACGCCGCGGTCTGCTACGGCATCCACTCGGCGATGGTGCGCGGCTTCGACATGACAGTCCGGCGGCTGGCGGGCAACAAGTAGGCCTACTCGCGATCCGCCAGCCCTCGGATCGCGTGGTCGAGCGCCTCGACGACCCGCGCGAATCGGGGCCCGTCGATCGAGTCCGGCGTGTCCTCGGGTTTGTGGTACCGCGCGTTCCGAAAGTTCGCCGTGTCCGTGATCATCACCGCGGGGATGCCCTCGAGCAGGAAGGGGGCGTGGTCGCTCCGCAGCAGGTCCGGTGGCGCGATCGGGAATCGGTCCACCATCATCACGGGCACCCGCTGCTGGGCTTCGGTCATCAGCTCGCCCAGCCGCGTGCTGAACTCGCGGTGCTTGGCGATCCCCGTGATCGCGATGAAGTTCCCGACCGTCGGGGGTTCGAAGACGTCCTTGATCGGAGGGATCGGCGACTTCTGCGAATCGGGTTCGTCGGTGTAGTACCCGATCGTTTCGAGGCTCATCATCCCGACGATCGTCTCGCGCGGTTCACCCGCGGCCTCGCGCCGCTTGTCCTCTGCCTTCCAGAGACTCAGGTGCCGCCGCGATCCCACCAGCCCGTTCTCCTCCAGCGTGAAGAACACCAGCCGGATCGTCCGACGCGGCTTCGTGTCCTTCAGCGAGCGGGCGAGTTCCAGCAGCGCCGCCGTCCCGGTCCCGTTGTCGTCCGCGGCACCCGACTCTTCAAACCCGTCGAAGTGCGCCCCGACGAGGAGCACCTGGTTCGGACTCCCCACTCCCCGTATCTCCGCGACAAGGTTCCGAACCGGGAGTAGTTCGACCGGCTTCGCAGGTTCGGACGGTTCGTTCGCTGGCGATTTCGCGTCGACGGGTTGCTCCGGCCCGGGCTCCTTTTTCGCAGGCCCCCAGCGTCGCGGAGTGACCGGCCAATCAAACGCCTCCTCCCGTACCTCGTACCCCAGCTCGCGAAGCCGGGCTTCGATCAGGTCTTCCGTCGCCGCGAGGTTCTGCTTGCTCTCCGCCGACCCCAGCGCCGCGCGCGGCACCGGGAGGGAGCGCAGCGTTTCCATCAGCCGTGCTTCATCGATTTGAGCGGAGGCCATGGTCGCGGCGAGCGACACAATGCATGCGGCGTTGAGCATGCGGGGATGGTACCCGACCCGCTCCGACGCACCTTCGCGCGTTCTTCACACCGGACCCACAAGGGATAGTGGTCGGAGAAAGAACCGCTCGAAACACCGACGACCAAGCTTCGTATCATGG
>JBMOHX010000057.1:0-14266 GCA_049317625.1 Phycisphaerales bacterium | reverse complement strand
CAATCCCGCCAGACCACCATCGGTGAGTACCGCCATGCGAGGAGCGTGTGCCATGGAGTTCTGATCGGCGCGCGCGAGGCCCCTCCCGCAAGAACTTGGTTCGTTTGGAGCGTGTCCGGGTGGATTCATTGAAACCCGAGCTGTCCGAGGCCGAATACAACAGCGGGCGAGGATGACCGAGTCCGCTCACCGGGAGAATCAACATGCGCTCGGAGACTTTGACAGTGTTGGCCGCCACGGATGAAGGCCTCGTCTTCGTCGCGATCATCGCCGCGAGCGTGCTGGTGTTCTTCGGCATTCGATCCTGGCGCAGCGTGGCTGAGACGAAAGAGCGGGAGCAGACCAAGCGGGAGATCGCCGCGTACGTCGCCGAAGGGACCATCCGCGCGGAAGATGCGCCGAAGATCCTCGGCCAGCAGAATCAGGAAACCGAGAAGACCATCGCGGACGCCGTGGCTTGGGGGACGATCAAGCCGGAGAAGGCCGAGTCGCTGTTCCGCGCACTGCGCAGCGGGCCGTCCGCGGCGAGTTCCGACGCGAAGGCGTGAACCTCAGAACGAGTCTGGGCGGCCCGAGGAATCGTTCCGCTCCGTTGGCCTGAGCAGCCGCGCGCTCAGCCGTGTGTAGGCGAAGTGAACGCCGAGCATCAGGACGCCCAGCCCGATGAACGACGCGATCCGCCAGCCCTGCGGGACGCTGCCGAGGTCGAAGACAACGGCTTTCGTAGAAGCGATCGCGATCAGCGCGAGCCCCGCGTACCGCACCCACGCGAGCCGCCCTGCGAAGCCAGAGGCGATCAGCGCCACCGCGAAGATCCCCCAGTAGATCGAGACCGCCGAGCCGCGAACCGCGGGGTCCATGGCGAAGGTGGAGGCGAGCCTCGCCACATCGAAGGACGTCGCGGTGAAGAAGACCGCAACCGCGGCGGCAGCCGCAACGACCGAGACCTCTTTCGCTCGGCTCCCCGAGAGGCCCCAGCCCCGGCGCGACCACACCGAGACGGCGGCCAGCAGCACGCCCACGGGCATTGCTGGCGGGAGCGAAGAGACCTCAAACGGCGAGCGACGGACGAGGCACGCGGAGGCCCAGTAGACCACCCCGACGGCGCCGACCATCGCCGCGTGGCTCGTGCCCGGGCTGTTGCGCGGAGCCGAGCGTGCATGGACGAGCCACGCTGTTCCGAGGAGCAATCCCCACACGGTGGCGGCCAGGGGCCAGGTGGAGACGTGCATCGGGGCGCTCGCCAGCAGGAGCGTCGCGAGTGTCGATGTTTCGAGCCGCCGGTCGTCCGCGTCTTCAGTCCCGCGCGAGCTCGGACGCCACCACCTGTTCACCGCCCACACCGCCAACAAACACGCCGCGAGCAAGGCCACGGCACCGGTGCCCTCGCCGAACACCAGCCCCGCGAACTGGAACCAAGGGGGGCGCACCCACCAGCTCGCGAGGACCGCGGCGACGCCCGCGATCGCCGTCGCGAAACTCGCCGCGATCCGGAGAGTGCGAGAGTGCAGCCGGACCGAGAGCACCCCGGCGAGGAGGAGCGAGAACGCGAACGCGCCGGTGACGAGCTCCTTGGTGGAGCCCTCGTGCTGGAGCGCGATCGCGACGAGGAAGCAGCCGACCGCCGCGGCGAGTTCTCCGGTGACCGCCCAGCGGCGCTGTTCGCCGGAGCGGCGGATCAGGAGGCCGGCGCCGATCCACCCGAGGGCGCAGACCAGCATGCCGATCATCCACTCGGAGACGACGATCGGGCCGATGCCGCCGATGCGCGTGGGGAGCGGGGTCAGCCAGGAGTCGAACAGGATCAACCGCCCCGCGGCGTAGGAGAGGGCGGTGAGCGCGTACACGTCGAAGGCTCGGGCACGCATCCACGATCCCGCGAGGACAGCGCCCACGCCCAGCAGGATCCACGCGAGCACTTGGCCGAGGCCCGACACCGCCAGCGCGACGGCGAGCATGAGCATCGCGCCACCCTGGATGAGGTACACCGCGGCGAGGCGTTGGCGGTCGTTGGTGGGTCTCTCGAGGATGGACGCGGACATGCCCGCGAGGAACGACGACGCGAAAATCGCGAGGCCGCAGACGCCGGCGGGAAGCACCCAGTCGGGCGCGATGACGCCGAGTTGGTTGCCGATCCCCACGAACCACGCGGTGGTCGAGACGCTCGATACCAGCGGGCGCCAGCGGGAGATCTTCGAGACCAGAGGCGAGCCGAGCCATTTCCCGAACTTGCCGGGCTCGGCGAGCGGGCCTCGCATCGCCGACCACATCAGCTCCGCCTGGATGCCGGCCCACGCGAGCGCGAGGAACGAGAGGGCGAAGATTGTCTCGAGCGACGTCCCGCCCAACTGGTTGACCGCCCATGCGCCGCCGAGCACCACCGTTCCCCACCACACCATCGAGCGGAGCACGATGAAGGGGCCGCGGAGCCATCCCGCGAGCACGAGTCCGATCGCGAGCAGCATCAGAAGGTGCGCCGGGAGCGACCACACCGCGCCGTGCGTGCCCGCGAAGAAGAACGGGACGAGGTAGCCACCGATGATCGAGAGCGCGGCGACGACGACCAGCCTGGCCCTCGCGCCCACCGCCACCCCGAAGATCGCTGTCGCCGCGAGCAGGACGAAGCCCACCCCGGGTCCGACCAGACCGAAGAGTCGGTACGCCGCGAAGACCGAGGTGTAGAGGACGCCCAGGCCGGCGGAGGTGATGCCGCTGGCGGCCACGGCGCCCCAGCGTTTGCGCATGAACTCGCCGACGCCGATGAGCAAGAATCCCAGCCCCGCGCCCCCAGAGCACCGCAGCGCCGGGTCGACGCGGAGCCAACCGTTGTCGTACGCGAACTTGAGGAGCAGGGCAAAGCCGACAACGAGAATCAGAGCACCCGCCGCGGCGAGCGCTCGGCCGCCGACGAGCATCTCGATGCTGAGCTTGGGTTTCGGCGTCACGCCGGGAGCAGGGTGTGTCGGCGGCGTGGGCAACGGCGAGCGTGACTTCTCGGCCTCTTCCTCGGCGGCTTCGAACATCTCCCGCAGAGATCCTGGTGTGTGCGGTGCCGGCGCGGAAGGGACGATCGGCGGAGTCTGTGCTCGCGGGGGCGACGTGAAAGTCTCGGCAGTGTCGGTCACCCTCGGGGCGACGGGGGGCGTGTCGGGCTCGCCCTTGAGCTGCCGCATCTCGCGCTCGAGCTTCTCAAGCCTCTGGTTGAGGGTCCGAAGCAGGGTCTCGAGTTCGTCCGGGTTCTGCGTCATGAGTACCTTCGAGTGTACGAAGGCCGGGGGACGCCGCGAGGCCGACGCGGCAGAGTTCGCGGTGTTCCGCTCCGGACGGGTGCAACACGCTGGCCATCAGCAGCACCGCGTCGACGGTCCACCGCAAGGGCTCCAGCGGGAGGTCGAGCCGATGCGGTGTACGCACGGAGCGGCAGAGCGTGACGTGTGGCCTGAAGCGTTCGGCGTTTCGTTTCGCGTCGTTCCGTGCGAGTCGCAGGGCCAGTCGCTTGTGCAGTTCGGTGAGGTACGACGGGCAGTCGGTGGTCGCCGCGATGAGCTTTGGCTCGCCGCCGAAGGGGAGGGTGCGAAGACGCTCGAACGTGAGCACGAAAGCCCGCGTGGCGGCGCAGGCGCGTTCCATGGACTCCATCACGCGGGGGATGTCGCGGTCTTCGGTGTCGCCGATGAACTGGAGCGTGAGGTGAACCTGAGACGCCGGTGTCCAGCGGACGTCCATCAGCTCCGGGGAACGGGCGGCGTCGACGAGCGATTGCGCGAGGCCCGAGGGCGGGTAGGCCGCGACGAAGAGGCGGAGGGGGCCGGACTCACGGCGCGGGCGCATGTCGAGAGCTCCCGATGTCACTCAGGGGCGGGCGGCGCGGCGTTCGGAACGTCGGCCGTGGCTCAGTAGTTCGGCGTCGGCGGCCGGAACTGCTCCATCTTGATCGACTTGAAGTACGCGATGGTCTTTTGGAGCCCCTCGCGGAGCTGGATCTTGGGTTCCCAGCCGTCGAGGTGCTTCTTGGCGAGGGTGATATCGGGCTGGCGCTGGCGCGGGTCATCGGCGGGCATCGGGCGGTAGACGATCTTTGATCCGCTGCCGGTGAGTTCGATGATGGTTTCCGCGAGCTGCTTCATCGAGTACTCGACGGGGTTGCCGAGATTCACGGGTCCGATGAAGTCGTCGGAGCCGTTCATCATCCGCATGATGCCCTCGATGAGGTCTTCGACGTAGCAGAACGAGCGGCTCTGGGTGCCGTCGCCGTACAGGGTGATGTCCTCGTTGAGGATCGCCTGACGGATGAAGTTGCTGACGACGCGGCCGTCGAAGGGGTGCATGCGCGGGCCGAAGGTGTTGAAGATGCGGATGACGCGGATGTTCACCTTGTTCGACCGGTGGTAGTCGAAGAACAGGGTCTCGGCGGCACGCTTCCCCTCGTCGTAGCAGGCGCGGGGGCCGATGGGGTTCACGTTGCCCCGGTAGCTCTCGCGCTGCGGATGCTCGGTGGGGTCGCCGTAGACCTCGGAGGTGGAGAACTGGAGGACCTTCGCGCGGCAGCGCTTGGCCATGCCGAGCACGTTGATCGCGCCCATCACCGACGTCTTCATCGTCTTGATCGGGTTGTACTGGTAGTGGCCGGGTGCCGCGGGACAGGCCGCGTTGTAGATCTCGTCGACCTCGAGCCACAGCGGGTGCGTGACGTCGTGGCGGATCAGCTCGAAGTTCGGCTTGCCGAGCAGGTGCTGGACGTTGGTCTTCTGGCTGGTGAAGAAGTTGTCCACGCAGATCACGTCGTGGCCCTGGGCCACGAGGCGCTCGCAGAGGTGGGAGCCCAAGAAGCCCGCGCCACCGGTCACCAGAATGCGTCGAATCCTCATGAAGTACCTTTCTCGTCGCGGGGGCCCGGCCCCACACCCGGCCCCGCGCGGGGGGCATCGTAGACATCGCCCGGGCCGTTATCGGCCGGGGGGCTTTGCACTCAGGATTTCATCGACCAATCGGGCGTTGGTCTGAAGGTTCTCGGCGGAGGCGGTGCCGACAACAACGCTCGACACGCCCGGGGTGCCCAGCGCCAGCCCGAGGCAATCCGCGGCCGTGGGCCCCCCACCGCCGACATGACCAGAGAGCAGGGCCTTCTTGACGACCACGCCCAGCCCCGCGGCAGCTGCCGCCGCGATGACGGGCTCGTCGGCCCTTGCGCCGGGGTTCAGCGTGAGCATCAGGACATCGGCCCACCCGAGCGCGGCGAGTCCGCCGGCTGGGGTCTTCGAGGACATCCCGATCGCGCGGACCAGGCCTTGTTCGCGTGCGAGGCCCATCGCGGCGACGAGGTCGTCGGGGAGGGCGCTCTCGATCACCCCGTCGGAGTGCACGAGGAGCAGGTCGATGTACGAGGTGCGGAGTCGGCGGAGGGAGCGCTCGAGGCTGGCTCGCATGGCCGCCGGGGAGAAGTCGAACGTCGAAAACCCGGCTTCGAAAGTCTCGCCGAACTTGGTGGAGATGACCCATCGGTCGCGCTCGCCGGCGAGCAGTGTGCCGAGGCGCTCTTCGGCGGTGCCGTAGGCGGGCGCAGTATCGATGTAGTTCACGCCCGAGTCTTGAGCGGTGCGGAGCAGCCCGCGAGCGAGTTCGTCGCTGGGGAGCTCGAACGGACGCGGGTACTTGAGGCCCTGGGTGCGGCCGAGTTTCACGGTGCCCAGGCCGAGAGCGCTCACCGCGATCCCCGTGCGGCCGAGGGTTCTCAGCTCCACCGGACACCCCCGTCGAGCCACGGCGACTGGGCGACTGAACACTGCACATCGCCGCGGCTGGCGCCGCTCGGCGAGATGCTCAGCAGATCGATGCGACGACGGACCTCGGCGGCGAGCGAGGGCGCGAGCGCGAGCTTCGTGGGCCACGCGAGGAGCACGCGGCCGAAGTCTCGGACGACCGGGCCGTCGGGGCGTTTGCCCTCGGCGGTGCGGCCCTCGGCGCGGTCGATCGCGAACGTGGAGAATCGAGAGTGCTCGCAGCGTGCCCACGGGATGCACTCGCGGACCGCGACTTGGGCCGCGGCGACTTGCTCTGCTTCGGTGCGCGTCACGCCGTCTTCGGCGAGCGACCCGCCGAGCCACCAGTAGAGCTCGCCGTCGGTGCGGGTGGTGGTCACGGTCAGCCGCGGCTTGTCGGACATCGGCTGGATGCAATGACCGTTGAGGACGAATGGAGCGCCTCGCATCGCGACCATGCGGAGCGGGCGGCGCTGGAAGACGGGTTCGCCGCTCACGCCCGCGAGCGCCGCGACCTGTTCGTTGCCCTCGCCGGCGCAGGCGATGAGGCAACCGGCGCGGACCCGCTCGCCGCTGGCGAGGACGGCGAGCACCCCGGTTTCGTCCTGCAAGATCGAGACGACGTGGTCGCGACGGATCGACGAGGTGGACGCGGCGAGCATGCGTTCGAGCAGCGATGCGACATCGACGCAGCGTTCACGCACCTCGTACACGGCGGTGGAGTGATCCGCGGCGCGGAAGCACTCGGGCCAACGCGCTGGGGCGAGCTTCTCGGCGGCGGAGGACATGGTGAGTGAGGCCATGCCCGCGGTGACCTTCGCGAAGAGGCCGCCGACACCGCCGGGTGGGGCCCACATGTGCATCGCTTCGGCGAGTACGAGGGTGCCGCGAAGGTCGAGCTCGCCGCGGCCGGCGAAGCAGTCTTCCCAGACCTTCGCGGCGGTCGCGAGTTCTTCGGCGGCTTTCGCGGCGGCGGGTGAGAGTTGATACTTGAGCCCGCGGTGGAGGATGCCTTGAGAGGCGATGCTCTGTCCGTGGCCGGCCGCGGAGCGTTCGAGTGTGAGTGTCGAGTAGCCGGCGGCGGCGAGGCTCGCGCGGACCCAGAGGCCGGCGACACCGGCACCGATGATCAGGCAGTCGGCTTCGCGAGCGGGCGTGCTCACTCGGGTTTCTGCTCGGGGATGACGAGGACTTGGCCGATGGTCAACGAGTCGACGTCCGCGAGCTGGTGCTTGTTGGCGTCGAAGATGACGTCCGCCTTGCGGGAGTCTCCGTAGACCTTGGAGGCGATCTTGGAGAGGGTGTCGCCGGGTTGGACGGTGTAGGTGCCCGCGCTGGTGGACTTCCGCGGCTCGTTGGAGGGCTCCTTCACGGGGACGCCCTGGATGTTCTTCGGGTCCTTTGGTACCCGGAGCGTGCGGCCGGGACGGAGGCGGAGAGGATCGACGAAGGGGTTGGCGCGGGCGATGATCGCGCCCGAGGCCTTTGGGCCGAAGTACTTCTTGGCGATCGAATCGAAGGTCTCGTTCTTCTGGACTTCGTGCTCAATGAACTCGGGAGGCACGACGGCCACCGGTTCTTTCTGCTCGGGGCGTTGCACGCTCTCGGCGGGTTGAGGCTTGGGCTCCGGGCGATGCTTGGTCTCGGGCTTGGGCTCAACCGGGATGGGACGATCGGAGTTCGAGGCTCGCGGAGCGGGCTCTCGCTGCGGGGGGTTGGTCTCCGCGCCGGGCTCTTTGGGGGCTTCGAGGTCGGCGAAGGTGACGCGCGGGCCAGCGGGCGTAAGCCAGTAGACAGCGATCCAGACGACAATCAGGAGGAGCGACAGACCCGCCAGCTTGGCGACCGTCTCGTTCATGATGCGCAGCCTTCCCCGTCCGTGGGGACGAACCGAGCCTTACGCCGCGGCGGGGGCCGTGCCCTCGGGCTCCGCGGACCTGTCCATCTTGCTCGACCAGACCATCGGGGCACCGAGGACGACCGACGAGATCGTACCGATGACGACGCCCAGGCCGAGGGTGTAGGCGAACGCACGCACGGCTTCGCCGCCGATGAGGTAGAGGATGAGGGTGGAGAGGATGGTCGTGGTACCGGTCATGAGCGTGCGGCTCATGGTTTGGTTAATGGAGTCGTTGATGGTTTCGCGGCTGACCTGGGTGAGCTTGCCGCGGTTCTCGCGGATGCGGTCGAGGAGAACGATCTTGTCGTTGATGGAGTAGCCGAGGATGGTGAGGAGCGAGGCGATGGCGGTGAGGTCGAGCTTGAAGGGCATGAGCTTCAGCGCCTGGGCGAGCGCCGGGGCACCGTCGCAGAGGAACCCAGCGAGTGCGAGCAGACCGGTGACGGTCATGCAGTCCAAGAGGGTGGGGACGATGGCGGCGACGGAGTAGCGCAGCGAGTTGAACCGCACCCAGACGAAGACGGTGATGAGGACGACGGCGATGACGAGCGAGCCGATGGCCTGCGCGACGAACGTGCGGGCGACCGCGGGGCTGAACGACTGCACGTTGAGGAACTGCGAGGGGGTTGTGAGGGCGGACTGCGCCAGTCGCCACTCGCGGTCGCGGACGACGGAGTTCCAGCTCGGCGAGCCGAAGAACGAGACGTCGGGGTCGCGGACGAGGATGACGGCGCTGGTCGCGGCCTCGTCGGTGCCGTCGAGCACGACGACCTCGGTCGGGCGGCCGACGGTGGAGTTGAACTCCGACTGCGCGCGGGTGTTCTCGATACGAGCCTTGAGGGCCGCGGCGGAGATGGGAGGCTGGATCCGTTCGAGCGCGATGGCCACGCCGCCGAGGAAATCAGCGACGTTCTTCGAAACCGCGGGGCGATCGATATTGGGGCCCAGCCGCTGGTTGACGATCGGGTAGACGGGGGCCTTGGAGGAGTCGGTGATTTCGCCGCCCTTGAAGGTGAGGGCGACCTGAACGTCCATGAGGTCGGCGAACTTCGCGGAGATGGCGGTGTTCAGCGCCGTGGTGTCGGTTACGAGCGTCTTGATCGTGAAGGTATTGGAGGTGAAGCCGTCAGAGTCGGGGTTCACAACGAGAATGTCCGCGGTGCGGAGGTCGTTGAGCTTGGCCTTGTTGCTGTCGGCGAGCTCATCGAGGCGGTCTTCCACCTGCTGGCGGGAGAGCTTGGTTGGCTTGCCGGCGTCGTCGTTCTTGAGCTTGATGGTGATCGACGAACCGCCGAGGAACTCGGTGTCGAGAAGCTTCTCGCCGCGGGCCGCGACCATGGCGAGGGAGGCGACAATCAGCACCACGAACGCGGTGGTGGAGTACTTGCGGAGACTCATCCAGTCGACGTTGACCTCGAAGGCCCGCTGAACGGCGGGGACGACCATCGGGAGCATGGGGGCCCGCTTCCAACCGAAGTACTCGATGCCGACATCGAAGACCCAGCGGGTGACGACGAGCTGTGAGAACAGGGTGGTGACGACGCCGATGCCCATGGAGATCGCGAAGCCGCGGATCTCGACGGTGCCGATGAACCCGAGCACCATGCAGACGATGAGGTGGGTGAGGTTGCCGTCGATGATGGCGGACATGGCCTTGTCGTAGCCGAGGCGGACGGCCTTCTTGAGGTCGCCGCCGAGGGCCATTTCTTCGCGCATGCGCTCATAGATGAGGACGTTTGCGTCGACGGCCATGGCGAGAGCGAGGATCACACCGGCGATGCCGGGCAGGGTGAAGGCCGCGTGGTTCGCGGCCATGGCACCGATGAGCAGGACCAGGTTGATGATGAGGGCGAAGGTGGCGTTGAGCCCGCACCAGAAGTAGTACGCGATGAGGAAGCCCGCGCACATCATGAACGAGTAAACGCCCGCGCGGAGACCCGCGTCGAGGTTGTCCTTGCCGAGTTCGGGGGCCTGGTTGTTGACGCTGATGGGGGTCTTGGAGAGCTTGGCCTGCAGTGCGCCGCCGCCGAGAACGCGGACGATGTACTCGACTTCGCTCTGGTCAAACTTGCCGGTGATGCGGCCGCTTGACGAGATCGCGGATTCGAGGGTGGGCGCGGTGTAGACCTGATCGTCGAGGAGCACGGCCATCTGGCGCTGCACGTTGGCGCGGGTCAGGTCGCCAAGCTTGACGGCCCCGCGCGGGTCCATCTCGAACCGGATCGCGGGGCGACCGAGTTCGTCCATGGTCTGACCGGCGGAGGCGACGCGCCAGGAGTCGCCTTCGGTGGGCACCAGTTCCTTGCCCGGGCCGGTGTAGCAGAGCATGTAGTAGTCGCCCTGGTAGAACTCTGCGACTGCGCCGTAGCTGTTCTGGAAGTAGACGGGAACGTTCGCGGGGGACTCGAAGAGGAAGTCGGCCTGCTTCTTCTGGTCGACCCAGGACTCGATCTGGTTGATCTTGAACCAGTGGGCGAGTCGGGACTCGACGTTGCGCGGGCCGCGCTCCTGCAACTGGGCACGCAGCTGGGCTTCTTCCGCGAGTTCGCCGGGCTTCACGGTGATGCGGAAGCTGAGCACGCCCGCACCCTGGAGCATCCTGACCAGATCGTTCGGATCGTCGAGGGTCTTGCGCTTGGTCATGTACGCGGCGTGGAGGCCGAGGATGCGGTCGATCTCGGCGCCCGAACCGGGGTGGGCCTCACGGATGTGGGTTTCGGCCTGCAGCCGGCGGCTGGGCAGCTCGACGACCTTTCGACCGTCCTTGACCGAGCGGGTCTTGGTGCTGGCGGCGACGACAGCGCGGATCTCTTCGGGCGAGACCACGGTGGCGAGCACGGCTTCCTTGGCCTTGTCGTACGTGAGGCTGGCGGTCGCCACATCGGCGACCAGCGCACGCCGCGCCTCCTGGTTGTCTTCGGGAAGTGCGTTGTACGCGGTTTCGAGTCCCGACCAGGAGTCGTAAGCCTTGGCGAGGTCGTTGAGCAGCGCGAGCCGCTGCGAGTTTCCGCCCGCGAGCGTTTCGAGGGCCTTGGCCCGTTCGGCCGGGGCCTTGGCGAGTTCACGGTCCAGCCTGCTCTCGGTGATCTCGATCTTGGCCAGTTCAGAAAGCGCATCGTCGTACGCCTGCTTGAGCTGCTTGACCTTCGCGGTAGGCAGAGGCATCGTGATCTCGAGGCGGTCGCGGCCCTGCGCGACGATCGCGATCTCCATCAGGCCGTCCGGGTCCACACGCTCCTTGAGGACCGTGATGACCTGGTTGAGGACGCCGGCCGGGTCGGGCTCGTTCTCCATCGAGACCGAGTAGACCAGGCTCACGCCGCCGGCAAGGTCCTTGCCGAGGCGGAGCTTCTCGCCCGGCGGCCACGCCACCAGCCCGCACAGCACGGTGACGAGTAAGATGATTCCCAGACGCGTAATGATGCTCTTTTGCATGATGGAAAGCGTGACCAGCCGGGCTCGCCGGCGCCTGGACTCCCTCGAAAACCCTCAATCGCGAATCGACATCAAGCCTTCGCCGCGGCACCCTCGGGCTTGGTTTCGACAACCGCCTCCGACTTGGACACCGACGACTTGATGATCTGCTGCACGGCCGACTTCGAGAACCTGATACGGCCCTGCTCGACGGTCAGGACAATCTCATCCTCGCCGATATCGGCGACTGTTCCGATGATCCCCCCGAGCGTCTGAACCTTGTCGCCACGGTGCATCGTCTTGAGCATGTCCTGGCGCTTGGTCTGTTCCTTCTTCTGCTGGCGATGGCTGGTCCAGAACATGAAGATCACGAGTGCGACCAGCGGGAGATAGACCCACATCCCCAGGCTGCCCGCGGCCGGTTGTCCGCCGGTACCCGTGGCCGGTGTCCCGTTGGAGCCGACAACGCCGGTCCCGCCGACGGTACCCGAGCCGGAAGTCGTTCCGGGCGTGCCGCCACCGGCGGGCACGAGAACCTCGCCCCCGCCCTGCGTCTGACCCACACTCGCCGCCCACACGCTCAAACCGATGCTGGACTGAGACATAGCCACCTTTCGTCATTCCGAACGCTCGCCGGCCCCGCCCGTTCCGGGTGAACACCCCGACGAGGCCACCGGCCATCGCTCCGCGAAGGCCTGCCAGCAATCATCCCGGATTGCCGAACGAATGTCCAACATCAGCCTTTGGAAGTGTCTCAGATTGTGCAGGCTCACCAAGATCGGGCCCAGCATCTCACCCGCCATGAATAGATGGCGAATATACCCGCGACTGAAGTTCCCGTGGCCGGTCCACCCGTGCGACGCCGGTGCGCATGCCTCGCAGTCGCAACCGGGCTCGATGGGCCCGGGATCCGTGGCGTGCTTCGCGTTCCGCAGGCGGATTTGCCCCGTCCGCGTGAAGGCGTTGGCGTTGCGGCCGTTCCGCGTCGGAAGCACGCAGTCGAACATATCCACTCCGGCCTGCACCGCCGCGATAATGTCCCGCTCGTACCCCACTCCCATGAGGTATCGGGGTTTGAGGTCCGGGAGGAGGGGCGCGGTGTGCCGGACCACGCGGGCGATGTCATCGGACGTCTCGCCCACCGCGACCCCGCCGATGGCGTACCCGGGGAGTTCGACGCCGCAGACCTGGCCCGCGGATTGGGTGCGTCGCGCGAGGTCCGTGCCGCCCTGGACGATGCCGAACAGGGCCTGATCGTGGGGCCGGCTGTGGGCGGCCTTGCACCGCTCGAGCCAGCGGGCGGTGCGTTCGAGGGCGATGTCGAGACGTTGCTGATGGTCGTACCCGCGCCGGCCGGAGTCGCGGGTGGCGGCGCGTTTGGCGCGGGGGTCTTCGGTGTCGCCGTGGTCCGCCGCGGGCGGGCAATCGTCGAAGGCCATGATGATGTCGGCGCCCAGCGCGTTCTGCACGCGAATGGCCTCCTCGGGAGTCATTCGAATGGAGCTGCCGTCGACGATGGACTTGAAGGTGACGCCGTCGTCGTCGACGCTGTTGGTGTCGGCGAGAGAGAAGGCCTGGTAGCCGCCGGAGTCGGTGAGGATGGGGCGGTCCCAGTTCATGAAGCGGTGGACGCCGCCCATGGTGCGGACAAGTTCAGGGCCCGGGCGGAGCAGCAGGTGGTAGGTGTTATTGAGGAGGATCTGAGCGCCGGTCCCGGCGACTTGGCGGGGGAAGAGCCCCTTGACGCTCCCCTTGGTGCCGACGGGCATGAACGCGGGCGTGTCGAACGACCCGTGCGGCGTCGTGACGCGTCCGAGTCGGGCGCTGGTGGCTGCGCTTCTGTGCAGGATTTCGAACCGCAGCGCGGTCATCGCTTCCCGTCGGCCTCGCGGCGTTTGCGGGTAAGGTCGGCGAGGCGGTCCTTCTCGCGCTGAGTGAGATTGGCGTGGCCGACGGCGTTGACCCGGTCGAGGAGGGCGTCGAGCTCGCTCTCGTCGTCGCGCACGATCTTGAGCCGTGTCGGCGGCGGTTCCTTCTTGCGGGAGGGCCGACGCGAGTCTTTGAGCACATCCCAGAAATCTCGCAGCAGGTGGGAGTGCTTGATGAAGAAGAAGCCCGCCGCGGCACCGCCGAGGTGGGCCGCTTCACCGCCGGCGTTGCGTCCGCCCGTGATCACAGTAAAGACCGCGATGCCGATGTAGGCATAGGCGAGGAACTTGAGCTTCACGGGCACGGGCGGGATGATGAGTTGAACGGTGGTGTCCGGCGAGATGCGAGCGCAGGCGACGATGACGCCGAAGACCCCCGCGGAGGCGCCGACGAGCGAGGTGTCGGGGTCGTTAATGAGGACAAATGGGAGGTTGCCGAAGAGTTCGCCCAGGGCGTTGAGCACAAAGTATGCGAAGCCACCAAAGAGTCCGCAGGTGAGGTAGAAGGCGAGGTATTTCTGACGACCGAGCCTGCTCTCCACCATCGGGCCAAACATGTAGAGGCCGAACATATTGAAGGCGATGTGCATGAGGCCAGCGTGGAGGAACTGGAAGCTGACGAACCTCCAGAACTGAAGGCCCCCCGCCCGCTTGCGGATCTTGGCGACGTTGCCTTCCTCGACGCGGACGCAGTACCGCGAGAAGGACTTGGGCTCCAGAGAGGCGGACTGGCCTTGCTCGACGACTCCGCGCAGCATCGGGATGACGGGGCCGGGGGGGTTGATGTACAGGACCTTCACCCGCTGGTTGGCCTCGTTGATCTCCTCGCCTTCCCACCGCAGGACGCCGGAGACCGGCTCGCCGGAGGTGGTTTCGATGTCGCACCAGGTGTGCCAGATCACGTCGACCGTCGAGAAGTGCCCGTACTTGGAGAGCACGTCAGTCCCGCCGCCGGGCGGCTGGGTGACGGTCTGGAGCAAGAAACAGGCGATGTTCGCGATGATCAACCAGACGGTGATCGAGAGCATCCCGGGGCCGCTGGGGCCTCGGTGCTTGTTGAAGACGTAATCCCGGTCGTAAATGCCCATGCGGCCAGATCCATGGCCCCGATGACGGTCGATGCCGCGGTTCCGGACGCCGGCGGGCTGCCTGCCCGACCACTTCGGCGGAAGACCGCGAGCACCGACAACCGGCGCGGGGGGAATGCTACTCCCGCCGCCGACGCCGCGTCATCGCTTCGAGGAAGGCCCGTTCTTCATCGGTCA
>JBMOHX010000056.1:0-14511 GCA_049317625.1 Phycisphaerales bacterium | reverse complement strand
AGAACGCCAGCCACCAGGTGGTCAGCGCGTGGGGAAGCCTCCGCCTCAAGGAGTGGGTTGACTCCGCGGGCACCGCGCAGTACGTCGTCGGCTGCCGCACCTGCCACAACGTCCACAACGCCGGCAACTTCACCCACATGCTGAACTTCAGCAACCAGGCCAGCCATATGTGCTTGGCTTGCCACATCAAGTAACGCGCATTCAGACCGACCGATGATGATGGCCTGATCCCTCGACTCCGGGCGCTCGACTGGGTGCCCGGAGTTTTTCATGCGCCGCGCGGCGTGCGCACACGCCATGGCGGTGGCACCGGGTTTGCACTCTTCTCACGGGTGACACGCCTGGAGCAGCCATGAATACCAGAATCGCAACTCGTTCCGTCCTCTCCGCCGCCCTCGTTCTCGCTGCGCTCGTCGGTGCGGCGGGTTGTTCGGCGCCGAAGCAAGAGTCGAAATCCGTTGCCGCGGTGACCGGCAAGTACGCCTTCTGGCCCCTCGCGCCCGACGAGCCTCGGATCCAGTTCCTCGGTTCCTTTTCTTCGAGCGAGGACGTGTCGCCAACGCAGTCGTCCAACCTGGAGCGCATCGTCTTCGGCAAGGACACCGTGAAAGCCGCGTATGTCAACAAGCCGTACGGGGTCGCGATGCGCGACGGCAAGATCTACGTCTGCGACATCCGGGCCAAGGCCCTGGTCGTGCTCGACCTCGCGAAGAAGCAGACCAGACTCGTCGGCGTCTCCGGCGTCAACCGCCTCGAGCGCCCCGTCGCCGTTGCTCTGGGTGAAGACGGGAGCGCGTACGTCGCCGACGGCGTGCACGCGGCGATCCTCGTCTTCGACAAGAACGAACGCTTCGTCCGGTCGATGCAACTGCCCAAGCTCCGCCCCTCGTCCATCGCGCTGCGGGGCGACCGAGTCTACGTGTCGGACATCGCGCGTCAGCAGGTGCTCGTACTCGATCGCACCACCGGCAAGGAGATCGGCGCCATCGGTTCGGTGGGCGATGGTGAAGGCCAGTTCCGTCTGCCCGTTGGGATCGCGCTCGATAAAGAGGGGAACCTCTTCGTCGCCGACATGATGCAGTGCCGGGTTCAGAAGTTCTCAGCCGAAGGCAAGTTCATCGGCGTGTTCGGAGAACAGGGCGATCACGCCGGCGGCTTCGCGAGGCCCAAGCAGCTCGCCGTCGATCCGGAGGGCATCATCTATGTCGTGGATGCCGGCTTCCAGAACGTCCAGATGTTCAACGATCAGTTCCAACTCCTCATGCACTTCGGCGCCGGCGGCGACTTCCCGGGCGCGATGAACCTCCCGGTGGGATTGGCTATCACCGATACGGGGCTCGACGTATTGAAGGACCGCCTCCACCCCGGCTTCAAAGCGAGGCGGTTGATCGTGGTGGCGAATCAGTTCGGCGACGACAAGATCTCCGTGTACGCGCTCGGTGATCGCCGCCCTGAGTACAGCATGGCCGACATGGCCGCGTCGAGCCTCAGCGTCGGCTCCGGCGTCATCGTCCCGTCCGCCGAGACCCTCAAGTTCCAGAACATCGGCGGTATCGAGCCCGGCCAGGAAGACCCCGCTCCCGCGGCAGCCGAGCCCGCTCCGAAATCCCCCGCGCAGCCGGTGAGCAAGTAACGAGTGCCGGGAGCCCTCTCCATGAACCCCCGACCGCCCGCCGGCACCCGCGTACACACCCGCCGCGTGCGTGTACGCGCGGCGGCCGTTGTGGGGCTGCTGAGCCTGCTGGTGGTCTGGGCCGGGTGCACGGTGACGAAGCAGAACTACGCGACGCTGAGCCTCTTCTTCGACGGCGTGCCCGACCCCTTCCAGGCGCCGAAGGGTTCGGAAGGACCGGGGGACTCGACCATCAGCGCCACGGTGGTCGTGCACAAGCCATTCGCCGAAGAGAAGTGCGACGTCTGCCACAACTCCCAGCGCCGGCCGAACAGGAACGATCCTTCGGCCTGCTACTCGTGCCACGAGAGCGTCGGGAAAGAGCACGCATGGGTTCACGGCGCGGTCGCCGGCGGCGCGTGCCTGTGGTGCCACGCTCCTCACGAATCCGTCCGCAAGTGGCTGCTGCGGAGCCAGGACCGCAAGCTCTGCATGCAGTGCCACGCCGCGACTCTGATGGACGGATCCGTCGTGCCCGCGCACGCGGACCCGAACATCGGTTGTCTCGAGTGCCACTTCGGCCACGGCGGCGACGGGCCGCTGATGCTCAAACCCGGCGCTGGCAAACTCGCCCCCCCTCCACCAACTGATCAAGAAGCCCCGGCCGTACCGGCGGACGCCGCCCCGAGCGAGCCGACCCCCTCTCCTCCTCTCGCACCCCCTTCCAAGTCAGACACGTGACGCCGCTCCTCGCGCGATCCAGCTTGCTCCCGCTCCTCCTGCTCGCCGGGAGCGCGGTCGCTCAGGAAGAGGCGCCCCCACAGCCCGGTGACGGCCCCGTCGTCGTCGGCACGCCGCGCGACACGTGGAAATCGGTCGAGGTCATCAAGCTGGAAGCGGCGCTGGAGTTCAGGCTGCAGTACCAGCGCGACCAGATCCGCCAGACCGGGCAGGCCGACCAGCGGACGACCCAGAGCCGGCACCGCGAGCTGTTCGACTTGTCCACCGAGATGGCCTTCGGGCACCGGAACCTCGCGCTGCTGACCGGGGCCGTCCAGTTCGGGCTCGAGGATATCTCCACGAAGACCAACGTTCAGGACGACGATCACGAGTCGGACTTCGTGAGCATGTGGGACCTGAACGCGCTCTTCTTCGCGACGAGTGCCGCGCCCACTGACGTGTTCGCACGCCGCGAGCAGAGCACGCTCGACCGCGCCTTCGCGGGCAACATCGAGCAGACGCTGACCGAGGAGGGCATCGGCACGCGCATCAGCGGCGAGAACTCCAACGCCTCGTTCCGCTATTTCCACCGCGAGACGGAACTCTCCGGCGGCTTCGGCGATATCGACAGCAACGTCACCCAGGATTCGTTCGTCGCCCAGGGCAACGCGCTGCTCACCGACACGCAGCGGCTCGAAGCCGTCTACACCTTCGACCTCATCGACGAGTCCCAGACAGGCGGGTTCGCGGATTCCTACGCGCGGCAAGACGCCAACGTCGTTCACACGCTGGTCTTCGGCCCCGAGGAACTCAGGCACGAGCTCCGTTCATCGCTGAGGTACTACAGCCAGTCGGGCCTCCAGGACCTGAGCAACCTCAGGCTCGATGAGGTTCTGACGCTGCGTCACAGCAGGCGGCTCGAATCCAGGTACAACCTCTCCGTGGACACGCGTGACGTGCGGGGCCGATCGCAAGACCAGGTCCGGGGCGAGGCCTCGATCCGCCACCGCCTCTTCGAGAGCCTCACCAGCACCGCCACCGTCGGACTCGAGCGACAATCAAGCTCCGACGGGTTCTCCTCCGACGAGGCCTTCATCAGCGGCCAGTTGGACTACACCAAGGCGGTCCCTTACGGGCGGCTGGACATCGGCGGCGGCGCGTCCTTCAACAGGCAGAGCAACGGAGAGCGCGGCTCAAACGCCAGCATCATCGACGAGGCCTACGTCTTCAACGACGGCTTCGCCATCATCATCGTCCGCCGCAACATCATCCCCGGCTCTTTCGTCATCACACCCACGCAGGGCTTCCCTCGCTTCCAGGAGGGCCTCGACTACACCGTCTCCGTTTTCCCAGATCACGCCGAGGTGCGAGGCGTGCTCGGCGGCGCGTTCGTCGACGGCCAGACGCTCCTGATCAGCTACGACGTCGGCCCCGAGCCCGGCAACGACATCGACACGACAGGCACGACGCTCTCGATCCGCTACTCCATCACCGAGGGGTGGCTCGACGGGCTGGCCCTCTACACCACCTACCGGACCACCGCGTTCTCCGTCCAGGCCGACGACCCATCGCTCTTCGCCTTCGACGATGTGCAGGACCTCTTGGTCGGGACCGAGTACACCATCGGCGGGCTCGATCTCACCCTCGAGTACAACGATCACGACAGCACTTTCGACGCCTACTCGCTCCATCGAATCCAAGCCATCTATATCCTCACCCTCGGCCCCGGCTCAAACCTCAGCGCCGACGCCTCAAGGGAAGTGATCGATTTCCGATCCCAGAACAACCAAGTCACGTTCGATCGCGCCGGCTTGCGTTGGAACTACCGCCTCAACGATTCGCTCGACTTCACCGCGCGTCTCGAGTACCGCAACGAAGACTCCCAGCAGCGCGGCGACTCGATCGCCCTCGATGAATCCGTCGGCCTCTCCTGGACCCGCCGCCAGACCACCATGTACTGCAACGTGCGCAACTCAGACGTCGACTCCAACGACAGCAACCAGACTTCGCAGTTCCTCGAGTGCGGCATCCGCAGACAGTTCTGAGCGAGCATGAAACCCACGTCCCTCCTTCTCTCCCTGCTCGCGTGCCTCTTCGGGCTCTTCGCGCTCGCGGGCTGCGGCGCGCCCGCCGGTCCGATCCTCACCGCGACCGCGGCCTCACAGGTCTGGCCGGCACCACCCGATCCCGCACGCTTCCGCTACCTCGGCGAGCTGCGCACCGACCGAGACCTCAAGCCCGCACGCCGCGGCCTCGCGCGGCTCGGCGACACGATTTTCGGGAAGGCCCCGGATCGGACCATGATGTCGCCTCTGGCGGTCTGCACGGACGACGCCGACCGCGTCTTCGTCGCGGACAGCAACGGCCGCGCCGTGCACGTCTTCGACCTCGTCACCCGCGAGTACAAGGTCTGGACCCCGCCGCCGCCGGGCTTCGGCCTGCCGGTGGCGCTGGCCTTCGATCCCGCGGGCCGGCTTCTCGTCAGCGACGCGGCATCAGCCTGCGTGTGGGCCTTCGACCGCGCCGGCAAGCCCCTCGGCAAGCTCGGCGTCGGCGCTCTGGTCCGTCCCTGCGGCGTCGCCGTCCTCCCAGACGGTTCCCTCATCGTCGCGGACGTCGGCGCCCACCAGCTCGTCGTCCTCTCCGCTTCCGGTGCACCCGCGCGCGCCATCGGTCTCCGCGGCAGCGCCCCGGGCGAGTTCAACTTCCCAACCCACCTCGCCGTCGACGGCGCAGGCCGCGTGTACGTGAGCGACTCCTTGAACTTCCGGGTTCAGGTCTTCGACGCCGACCTTCGGCCGGTTCTCCAGTTCGGACGCAAGGGCGACCTGCCGGGGTACTTCGCGCAGCCCAAAGGGATCACGGTCGATCCGGGCGGGAACATCTATGTGGTGGACGCCAACTTCGAGGCCGTCCAAGTCTTCGACTCCTCCGGGGCTCTGCTCATGAGCATGGGCCGGGAAGGCTCGGGACCCGGTGACTTCTGGCTCCCTTCCGGCGCCCACTTCGATCAAAGGGGCAGGTTGTGGATCGCCGATTCGTACAACAGACGCGTGCAGGCCTTCGAGCTCGTGCCACAAGGGGACCAGCCATGAAACGTCCGATCCACTGGGCACTCGCGGCGTGCGCTCTCCTCGCGATGATCGCGCCCTCCGCCGCTCGCGCACAGTTCATCAGCGTCGTCGACGGGCCTCACAATCTCTCCTCCGGCGGTGGGGCGGCGGTTCGCGCCTCTGTCGAGGACCAGGTCTGCATCTTCTGCCACGCGCCCCACGACGCCTCCCCCATTGCTGCCCTCTGGAATCGCAGCCTCGCGCCGCGCGTCTACTCCGTCTACACCAGCCGCGCGCTCGAGGCCCAGCCCGGCCAGCCGACGGGGTCGTCGAAACTCTGCCTCTCCTGCCACGACGGCACCATCGCGCTCGGCGCCGTGCTCTCCCGCGACACCCCCATCGCGATGGCCGGCGGCGTGACCACCATGCCCGCGGGTCACGCGAATCTCGGCACCGACCTCCGCGACGACCACCCCATCTCGTTCCGCTTCGACTCCGCCCTCGCCTCCCGCGCGGGCCACCTCCGCGACCCAGGCACCCTACCCCCAGAGATCAAGCTCGACCCCGGCGGCGAACTCCAATGCACCTCCTGCCACGACGCCCACAACAACGCCTTCGGTGACTTCCTCGTGACACGCAACACCTCCTCTCAACTCTGCAACTCCTGCCACGCGATGGGCACTACCGATCTCGCCGCCCACCAGCAATGCTCCTCGTGCCACCAGTCGCACACCGCCCCGAGCGGCCCCTACCTCCTCCGCCGCGCCAACTCCACCGACACCTGCCTCTCCTGCCACGACGGCAACACGCCCGGCGCACTCAACATCGCCACCGACGCCCACAAGCCCTACGCCCACGACACCGCGAGCCCCGTCGATCCTCCCGGCGACCAGTACCGGCACACCTCGTGCACCTCCTGCCACGATCCTCACACCATGATGCGCGGCGTTGCCGCCTCCCCGCCCTCGCTCTCGGGCCCGCGCCGCACCGCGTTCGAGCGCCTGGGTCGCATCGACGGGGTCAACTCCGCCGGAAACGCGGTCCAAGTGGCCTCCGCCGAGCACGAGGTCTGCTTCAAGTGCCACGGCGACACCGCCGCCACAACCCCGACCGTGCCGCGCCGCCAGCAGCAGAACAACCTCCGCCTCCAGTTCAACCCCGGCGCGGTCTCCTTCCACCCGGTGGGCTCTCCCGGCCGCAGCACCGAAGTCCCCAGCCTCAAGCCCGGTTGGAGCACGTCTTCCACCATGGAATGCTCCGACTGCCACGCCTCCGACACGGGTGCCACCTCCGGGGAGCACGGCTCAACCATGCAGGGCCTGCTCGTCTCCCGCTACGCGCTCACCGATCGCACCAGTGAGAGCGCCGCCGCCTACGCGCTCTGCTACCGCTGCCACGACCGCACGAGCATCCTCTCCGACCGTTCCTTCAGCGAGCACCGCAAGCACATTGTTGAAGAGCGAACCCCCTGCTGGGTCTGCCACGACTCCCACGGCATCGGATCCGCCGTCGGGTCGATCACCGGCAACTCGCACCTGGTCAACTTCGCCACCACGGTGGTCTTCCCAAACAACGCCGGCCGCCTCGAGTACCGAGACACCGGTTCGTACCGAGGCGAGTGCTACCTCAGCTGCCACGGGGAAAACCACTCTCCCTTACGTTACCCCGACAACTAGGGCCCCCACCGCTCCGTTCTCCGCCGCTTGCCCGGTCCCGAAGTTGAGAATGAGATTCTCTCGGCGTTCTCCGAGACGGGAATATGCTGATTGCGCTCGGTGGTTTCGAGTCATTCGAGGGGACACCTCTCGGGCACGCAGTTTGCATCTATCGGGTCACACCGCGCCCGGATGCGGGTACCTGGAGATCACCATGAAGTCGGCTCTGAGCCTGGTCCTGAGTTTGATCGCCTGTGCGGCCGCCGTTCAGCAACCTGAAAGCGGCCAACGCCCTTCGGGCCAGCCCGGTTCTACTCCCGCCGCACAACCCGGTGGCGCGCCCAAGGGACAGATGCCCGCCGGGCACCCCGGCATGATCAACAAAGACTCGGCCATGAACTGGCCCAAGGCCCGCGCCGAGGACGTTGCCTCGGTCGACGCTATCCTCGCCGCCTTCTACAAGGTCCCCGCGGGCAACCCGGGAGAGCCGCGCGACTGGGACCGCTTCCGCTCGCTCTTCACCCCCGATGCACGCCTCATCCCCGCGCGAGGCACCGAGGGCGGCGGCTCCATGGCCATGTACATGACCGTTACCGACTACGTCGGCCTCAACAAGAACTACTTCGAGAAGGGCGGCTTCCTGGACAAAGAAGTCGCGCGCCGCGTCGAAACGTTCGGCAACGTCACCCAGGTCTGGAGCACCTTCGAATCCCGCCACAGCGAAGCCGACGCCGAGCCCTACGTCCGCGGCATCAACAGCATTCAACTCCTGAAAGACGGCGACCGCTGGTGGGTCGTGAACGTCTTCTGGGAGATGGAAAGCCCCGACAAGAAGATCCCCGACGAGTACCTGAAGAGCCCCGCAAAATGATGAGCACCCCGCAGAACCAGCGCGCGACCGCGAGAATTCTCTTAGTGGAGGACGAGGAACTGCTGCGCGAGTCCCTCGCGCAGCTCCTCGTGGAAGAGGGCTACGCCGTCGTCCGCGCCGCCGACGGCAAGGCCGGCTACGAAGCCGCGCTCGCAGAGGGGTTCGACCTGGTTCTGACGGACATCCGCATGCCCGTGATGGACGGGCTCACGCTGCTCAAGCACCTCCAGCAGATCATCCCCCAAACCCCCGTCATCGTCCTCACCGCTTTCGGCACCGTCGAAAGCGCCGTCGCGGCGATGCGAACGGGCGCGGCGGACTACCTCCTCAAGCCGGTGCAGTTCGAGGACGTGCTCATCCGCGTCAAGCGGGCCTTGGAGTTCGGGGAGATGCGCCGCAACCGCATCATCATGACCGAGCAGCTCGCCTCCCAGAGTACCTTCCACAATCTCATCGGCGACTCACAGGCGATGGCCGGCCTCTTCGACCTCGTCAGAAAGCTCTCGACCGTCAGCACCAGCGTCCTCATCGTCGGCGAATCCGGCACCGGGAAGGAACTCTTCGCCCGCGCCATCCACTACAACGGCATCACCCGCGAAAAGCCGTTCATCGCTGTCAACTGCGGCGCAATCCCAGAAAGCCTCATCGAGTCCGAGCTCTTCGGCCACCGCAAGGGCTCGTTCACCGGCGCGATCAAAGACCGCATCGGCTACTTCGAAGCCGCCAACGGCGGCACGCTCTTCCTCGACGAGATCTCCACCCTTCCCATCCAGGTGCAGAGCTCGCTCCTCCGCGTCCTCGAAGAGCGCGTCGTTGTCCCCGTCGGAGACACGAGGCCCCGCCCCGTCGATGTCCGCATCATCGCGGCGTCCAACCAGAATCTCCAAACGCAGTGCCGCGAGGGTAAGTTCCGCGAGGACTTGCTCTACCGCCTCGACGTCGTCCGTCTCCTGCTCCCGCCGCTCCGCCAGCGCCGCCAGGACATCCCGCTCCTCGCCCAGCACTTCCTCGACAAGTACACGCGGAAGATGAACAAGCAGGTCTCCGGCCTCAGCAACGCCGCGATGCGCGCCCTGCTCAACCACGAGTGGCGCGGCAACGTGCGCGAACTCGAGAACGTCATCGAACGCGCCGTCATCTTCGCCGAAGGCCGCGATATCCAACTCGCCGACCTTCCCTTCGCCGCCGCGGACACCGGCCCCGATACCGGCGAGGACCTCAAGCAAGCCCTCATGCAGTTCGAGCGCCAGCACATCATCTACAGCCTCCGCCGCCACAACTACGACAAGACCGAAACCGCCCAGCACCTGGGCATCGGCGTCTCGAGCCTCTACCGCAAGCTGGAAGAACTCCAGATCCCCAAAGACCTCCAGGAACGAGAGAGAGACGCCGCGGGGGTGTGAGCCCACGCCTAACGGTGAAGACCCCATCCATGCTCCGGCGCAAGCTTCTCATCCGCGTAGGCCTCCTCGTCGCGTGCTTCGTGACCGGTGCCGCCGTGGCCATCATGCTGCTGCAAAACGCCATCGCCGAGATCGACCGGCTGAACAAGGACGCTGTCCAGCTCATCGACGGCGTGATGACCGCCTCCGATTGCCTCGCGGAACTCGAAACCGCCCGCTCCCGTCCCGATCCGGTCGCGCCCGATCAACTGCACGACATCGAGTCGAGGATGATGCTCGCCTTCGCCACCGTCGGCGGTCACGCCGCCGTGCAGAAGGCTGGCGCAGCGCGTGACGCCTACGGACAGATGCAGACCCTTATCCCCGAGATCTTCGGCGCCGGCCCCGTCACGCCCGACCGCGCCCGCGAACACAACGCGTCGATGCGAGAGCTCGCCAGAGAGATGCGCGCGTTCGTCGCCCGCGAACAACTCAGCTTCGGACGCTCGTTCCGCACCCTCGTGCTCGGTCTCACACTCGCCGCGCTCGTCATGGTGAACGTCGCCGTGATCGTCCTGCTCCGCACCGCCCAGGTCGTCCTCAAGCCCGTCAACGAGCTCGTCATGGGCAGCCGCGAACTCGCCGCCGAACGCTTCGACCACCGCGTCGCCGTGCAACAAGAAGACGAGTTCGGCGAACTCGCCCGCTCTTACAACTCGCTCGCCCAGCAACTCGCCGCCAACGAAGAACGCAAAGCCGAGGCCCTCCGCCAACTCGCGGTCACCCTGAACCACGACCTCAACAACGCGATGGCCACCATCGAGATGCAGCTCTGCCTGCTCGACCGCCAGTCCGGCGGCGACTCGAAGTTCGCGAAGCACTTCCGCGACATCCAATCGACCCTCGCACGGATGAGCAGGACCGTCGCCTCTCTCAAGAACATCCGACGCGTCGTCCTCACCGACTACGTCGACGGTCAGAAGATGGTCGACATCGAGCAATCCGTCATACCCCTGCCCGTCCCTCGCAAGGGCGAGGTCGCCTGAATCGCCGCGCCGGCGTCGGGGCCTCCCACGCCCCGCAATGTGGAGATCGGCATGAGAAAGTCACTTCCCTGGCATCACACTCGCATCGGCGGGATCGTGCTCTGGCTCGGCAGCATCCAGCTCGCGGTCCCCGTCCTCGCGCTCGTCGCGGTCGCGCTCGCCGTAGGCACCTACCTCGAATCAACCCAGAACGTCCGCGTCGCCCGTCAGCACGTCTACGGCGCACCCTGGTTCATCGCGGTGATGGTCCTTGTCTGCACGAGCCTGGTCTTCGCGGTCGTCGCCCGCTACCCCTGGAAAAAACGGCACGTGGGTTTCATCACCGTGCACGCGGCCCTCATCGCCCTCATCGCCGGCGGGTTCTGGTCCATGTTCGGCCGCATCGAGGGCAACCTTGCGCTGCAAGAGGGCACACGCCACAACGTCATCGAGACCGCTGAGCATCAGGTCGAAGTCCTCGAGCACAACGCCGGCGTCTTCGAGAGCCTCGCCGCGATCCCCGCCCCCAACGGCGCGGCAGACTTCACGCTCGCCGGTGTCCCCGTTCAGGTCCTCGAGCGCTGGGAGAACTCGCGCAGCGAGGAGATCGTCGCCGACGACAGCCCCGAGCCGCTCCGCGCCGTCGAGATCGCGCCGATCGCCGGGCCGCAGATGGCCTGGGTGGGACAGCCCGACAAGGCCGGCCCGCCCCCGATGCTGCTGGGTCTCACCGTCGTCGTGCTCCCCGACGGCCAAGACTGGACGCCGCCCCCGCCCCCATCCGCGAACGACATCGGCTACGTCTTCGTCGTCGGCGCCGACCGCTATCCGCTCAAGGGCGTCGGCGACGAAGTCTTCCCGGGTTGGCTCATCACAGGACTCAAGCAGTTCGAGCGCGCCGTCGTCATCGGCGACGAAGTCCGCGAAGGCCCCGCCGGCGCACCCGCCAACCGCGCGGTCGAAGCGACCATCAGCGACGGCAAGGGAACGATCGAGCGCCACACCGCGTTCGAGAGCTTCCCAGACATGATCATCGACAAGCCCATCGAAGGCAACGGCAACTCCGCGTCGCGCCTCGTCTCCGGCGCCGTGCGCAGCCAGCCCGAGACCCTCGTGGTCTTCGGCCCCATCAACGCGACCAAGATCGGCTACATCGGCCTCGACGGCCGCTCGCGGATCATCGAACCCAAGCAGGAATACCCGATGACCCTCGCGCTCGGCGCACGCGAAGTCGTCATCAGCCGCCAGCTCGCGCGGGCCCACGCCACCAGCCGAGTCGTCAAGGTCCCAATCGCGCAAGAGAACAAGCCCGCGCTCCTGGTTCGCATCGCCGGCGGCACCGAACTCAAGACCATCCCGTGGAAGGGCATGGAGCCCATCACCACCCCCGACAAGCGCACCGTGCTCCTCTACTTCGGCCCGCGCCGTGTGCAACTCCCCTTCACCGTGCGCCTCGCCGACTTCCGCAAGACCGACTACCCCGGCACAGAAATGGCCATGGCCTACGAGTCCGTCGTGGGCGTCACTGCGCCGGGCCAGCCCGAGACCTCGTTCGAGATCTCCATGAATCACCCGTACAAGAGCGGCCCATGGAAGGTCTACCAGTCCGGGTTCACGGGCGAGCACCTGTCCATCTTCAGCGTCATGCGCGACCCGGGCCTCTGGCTCACGTACTCCGCATCAGCGCTGCTCTGTGTCGGTGTACTGATCACGTTCTACAGCCGGTCGATGAGCTGGGGCCACCCGGGCATCCCCATCCGTCCGGTCGAGAAGGAGTCGAGCGATGTTCCGTCACGCGTTGCTGCTGCTGCTGTCGTGCCTGCTGACTCTCCCGGCGAGCGGAGCCCAGTCGGCGCCGGAACCTGATCCGGGCCTCACACGCCTCGGCGAAATCGCCGTTCAGGACGGCGGTCGCACCATGCCGCTCGAGGCCTACGCGAAGCGCCTCGCGGTCGACGTCACCGGACGCACCAAGTGGTCCTCCGGCGGCCCGCCCCTCTACTCCGGCCGCCAACCCATGCAGCTCCTGCTCGACGCGATGTTCAAGGGCGAATCCCTCATCCGCGGCGAGATCGTCACCATCGACGACAAGCCCTTCAAAGGCTCGATCGGCCTCGACCCCGAGCGGCGCTTCTTCAGCCCCTCCGAACTCGCCAACACCAAGGGCCTCAACGACATCCTCATGTCCTTCGAGGCCAGCCGGGCCAACGACCCGCAGGCCAAGCCCGACACCAACCAGCGCAAGGCGCTCAACATACGTCAGGCCGCGAACCGCATCGCCAATCTCGCCAGCGGCGAGCCGATCGCCATCGTCCCCTCGGCCGACGGCCCCGCCTTCGGCCGCGTCAGTGCTGTGTCCTGCGACCCCGGCCTTGAATCCGTGCAGGCCGCGTGGACGGCCATCGGCACCGCCTACCGAGCCGGTCAGCCGCTCGACTCATCTGTGTCACAGCTCGAACAGGCGGTCGCGGCCTTCGGCAAGATCAGCGACAAACAAGCAAGAGCCGTGCGCCTCGAAGTCTTCTACGACCGCCACCAGCCCTTCCGGAAAACCGCAGTCTTCTACGCCCTCGCGATGGTGCTCCTCGGTGTCTCCCGTCTCGTGCTCAAGAAGCCACTCGCGATGCTCGCGATCGCGAGCACCGCGCTCGGCGTGGTCGAGCACGCCATGGGCGTCGGCCTGCGCATCCTGATCCTCGAGCGCGCGCCCGTCAGCAACACCTACGAATCCCTTATCTGGATGGGACTGGTGGGCATCGCCGCCGGCCTCATCGCACAGCTCGTCAACCGCGGCCGCGGCTGGTACCTCTTCGGCGGTATCGCCGCGGCGTTCATCTCGGTACTCTTCGCCGGCCTCGTCCCCATCACCGATCAAACCAACTCGCTGCCCGCCGTCCTCCGCAGCAACTTCTGGCTGACCGTACACGTGCTCACCATCGTCGCCAGCTACGGCGTGCTCGTGGTCGCCTCGGTCCTCGGCCACGCCTACCTCATCAAAGACGTGCTGCTCCGCAAGCAGGACGCAGGGAACGAGGGCCGCTCCGCCGCGCTCGTCGTACAAACCTACCGCACGATCCAGATCGGGCTCTTCCTGCTCACCGCGGGCACCATCCTCGGCGGTGTGTGGGCTTCAGAGTCCTGGGGCCGCTTCTGGGGCTGGGATCCGAAAGAGACCTGGGCCCTCATCAGCATCATCGCCTACTTCGCCGTGCTCCACGCGAGGTACGTCCGCTGGATCGAGGACTTCGGCCTCGCGGCATCCGCGGTGCTCGGCATGGTCGTCATCGTCTGGACCTTCTACGGCGTGAACTACGTGATGGCGACAGGCCTGCACAGCTACGGCTTCGGCTCCGGCGGCGAGCTGTACGTCGGGATCTGGGCGCTCATCGAAATCGCCTTCATCGTCCTTTGCTGGATCAGGCACAAGACCGAGGCCCGCTCGGTGCCGACTTCCGCAGGGAACTCGCATGCGGTGGGGGCGTCCTCGGCGGTATAGTGATCGCGGCACCGACAAACGTTCGGTCCCCGTGGACGTTGGCCCCTCCGGCAAGCCCGAACGACCGTGTCTCCCGAACGCCGACGGAGTGCGCGATGTGGGATCGTGCGACAGCTGAACTCTTCCGGCGCGAGTATCGATGCCGGTGCGGGTACCCGCCGGCGCTTCCGGGTCCGGGCCGACGAGAATCCGTCTGCCCCGAGTGCGGTACCGCGGACCAGCACACGCTCGAGATTGTTCACGGACGCAAGGCATGGCTCGCATTCGCCGCGGCGGTACTGAGCCCGCTGGGAGTCGGGCTGGTCGGGTTTGGCGCGCACGAGGTCTTGCGGCTCGGCGAATGGGGTGTCCGAGTCACCGCGATCCTGGTGCTGGCCGCTTGGGGGCTTGTTTCGGGGCCGGTGTTCACCGCGTACATGAGGATGGGGAACCAGGAGCGAGAGCGGCAACTGTCGAGATGGGTGTTCGCGGTGCCGTGTTTCATCATGGCGGGCGGTGCAAATATCCTCGCCGCCGCGATCGTTGGCGCGTCCGCGATACTGGGCGCTGTCTTCCGCTTTGCAGCCGGGCTGTGACGCACGACACTCGGTCAGTCAGCCCGCAAAGCTCTGGGTCGCTCACCGACGGTGGCAACGGGGATCCCGCACGGCGTCGTGTCTTCAGCCCGCTGCATGCGCCACCGAGATCGGAACGGGGC
>JBMOHX010000055.1:0-14658 GCA_049317625.1 Phycisphaerales bacterium | reverse complement strand
AGACTGTTGATCGAGCGGCTCCCGGTGGTCGCGGTGAAGTTGATCGCGGCGAGCGCTGTGGACGGGATGGTCACGTCGTCGGCAGCCCCGGGCACCACGTCGTTCGACCAGTTCGCCGCGTCGTGCCAGTTGGCCGAGGAAGCCCCGCCATCCCACGACACCGCGGCCATCAGTTGACGAGACTCAAGCTGCTCGATCACCACGGGAGCATGTCCGCACCGGAGCAGGAGCGACCGAGAACCACTGAGGAACGACTTGATACGACTCGACATGGCGATCTCCAGCTCCGAAAAGGCTCGGGCCCGTTCTTCATAGCAGCAAACCGAAAGCGGGGCCACCAAAAACTGACCCCCTCCCGGAAGGTCAGCGAGCGGCAGCGGGCCGTCGGCCACAGATTTCGCGATAGAGGGATCGATAACCCGTCAGGACCTGGATCGACCCGAACATCGCCAGTTGGACGACCCTCCTGGGACCGAACCCAATCACTCCCCGACCGGCCAGCGACCGCGGCACTGGCATGTGGGGCCGCGAGAAAGCGGCTCCGGCGGTCTGGGTTCCATTGGTCGCGGGCACCGATCGGCCCGGCGTCGTACCATGAAGCCCGTCGCTCCGCTGTGGGGCGTTTGAACTTCTTCGCGCGACGGTGCCACGTGCTCTGCCCCTACTGCTCCGAAGACAACGACAAGGTCATCGACAGCCGCGCGAGCGAGGGCGGGCGTGTGATCCGTCGTCGACGCGAGTGCCTCGCGTGCGCGCGGCGGTTCACCACGTACGAGCGCGTCGAACAGACGACCCGACTGGTCGTCATGAAACGCGACGGCACACGCCAACCTTTCAACCGCGACAACATCATGCGCGGCATCCAGGCCGCCTGCGGGAAACGCAGCCTCACCGAAGAGGCAAAGGCCAAGCTCGTCGACGAGATCGAAGACGAGCTCCACCGCGAGTTCGACCGCGAGGTCCCATCCGGCACCGTCGGCGAACGCGTCATGCGACGCCTCCGCGATCTGGACGAGGTCGCGTGGGTGCGTTTCGCGAGCGAGTACTACAAGTTCAAGAGCGTCGACGAGCTCCGCAAGCAGCTCGAGCTCCTGGACGAACGCGTCCGTGACGTCAAGAACCAGACCCGGCTGTTCGAGTGAACGGGGGCCCCATCTGGGCCCCTATCATGAGCAGAGGCGAACAATGTCCGCAGCCCTCGCACCAGCACCGCTCCCAACCTCGCGCCGGCTCGCCGACCGCCCGCTGACCTTCCTTCGCAAGCGTGCCGCGTCGATCCGTCGCACATGCCGCGAGATCCGGAGCAAGGGACGCGCCCACCCATCGAAAGTCCACACGCTCAGACGAGCGTGCCGCGCGTGCGAGTCAGCACTCCTTCTCCTCGCCCCCGCCGAGCAGCCCGAGACCGGTCTCCTCCGCAGACGCCTACGCCGCCTCCGGCGCGCAGCCGGCGCCGTTCGCGATGCCGACGTCGCCCTCTCGCTCACCCGCGACCCGTGCGCTCCGTTCCCGCCGAAAGAGCTCAGCGCGTTCCGCAGCGGTCTCCGAGCCCTCCGCCGCCAGCGCGAACGCGAGCTCCTTGACTACCTCGACCGGCGCCCCAAGGGCGGGCTCGCCCGCGGCCTCCGCGAGACCAAGCGCCTCGCCGCTCAGGGTTCGCGATTGCTCATGGATTCAGTCCGCCAGCTCCAGTCTGAAGTCCTCGCGCAGGCCGCGGCCGCCCCGAGCGACGCCGAGGCGCTGCACAACCTCCGCCTCGCCGCCAAGCGACTTGTGTACGCGTGCCGGGTCCTGAAGATCGTCTGGCCAACCGTCGAATCCACTCGCGGTCTCGTGTCCGTGCTCGGCGAGGCCCAAGATTGGGACGCGCTGACACGCCTCGCGCTCGATCTGGAGCCGCAGGCACCCCGCCCGGGTCGACGCCGCGGCACGCTCGCCTCGCGCTTCCAATCGATCGCCGCCCAACGTCTCCAACTCGCCGAACACGCGGTCGCCCGCTTCCTCGCGGCGGCTCAGTCGGGTTCACCCCGTCGCCCCGTGCAGCAGCGCGGCAGCTAGGCCCCGAGCAACAGCCCCTCGGGATCGCGGCAAAAAGAACGCAGGCCGCCCCAAGGGCGGCCTGCGCGTCATCATCATTCTGCTTTCAGCAGGGCTGGATTACTCGGCCTTCTTTTTGCCCTTCTTCTCGCCATCGCCCTTCTTGCCGCCCTTCTCGCTCTTGCCTTCCTTGGATCCTTCCGCGGGAGCCGAGGACTTGTCGCCGCCGCCGAAGCCCTTGGGCTTCTCGCTGAGGGCCTTGTTGATCGCCTCGTCGAGGGCGTTGCGGCGGGCCGCGCGGCGGTCTTCCATCCGGTCGCGGGGGTCGGCGCGGTCGTCGCCGAAGCTCTGAGCTGCCTCCGGCTCGTCCTTCTTGGCGTTGTCGAGTTCACGGTCGGCCTTGACATGCACCTTCACGATGGCGTCGAGGTCGGTGTCGAGCTTCACGTGCACGTCGTAGTGGTCGACTCGCTTGATCGTCTGGGCGATGCGCACCTCGCGAGCCCGCACGACGTGACCCTGCTCGCCGAGGGCCGAGGCGATGTCCTGCTGGGTGATCGCACCGTACAGAATGCCCTGGTCGTTGCACGAGCGGACGAGCGTGATCTCCACGCCCTTGAGCTTCGTAGTGGTCTCCTCACGCTGCTTGCGCTGCAGGGCGACCTGCTTCTGAGCTTCCGCACGCTTCACGCCCAGCGAGGCAACCAGGTCGGCGCTCGGCGCAGTGGCCAGGTTGCGGGGCAGGAGGAAGTTACGGGCGTAGCCGATGCGCACGTTCACCACGTCGCCGACGATGCCCAGGGAGTCGACGTTCTCAACCAACAACAGTTTGACAGACTTCGCCATGGCGGCGCTGTCCTTTCTGGCCCGGGGCGAACCGCGGACGGCCAAAGAGTTAGGAGCCGCTTCACGCGATCAACCGATCGCACACGGCCCCAACGGGGGAAGGGATACTAGGCGCAAAACCGGGGGACGAACCAGCCACGCCCTCCGCCAGGGTGCTCTTTCCCGAACGAGCGGATTTTGTTCGGTGTCTTGTCGTTGCGGAGGGCCGGTGTGCAAGGCCGCCGAAGCGATGCGCGGGCTTCGCGACCAGGGCAGCAACGCGTCTCTACCACGCGGCTGGACGCCGCTGGTTGACCCAGCCACAGAATGTGGCTGCCACTGCCGAGCGGATCACCCGCCTCGTTTCGCTCGCTTCACCGCGGCCAGCACCGCCGCGGGCTCGGCTCTCTTGGTGTAGTCCGCATCGACGAACGCGTACGCGACCTTGCCATCCATCCCCACGACGTAGGTCGCCGCGAGGGGGAGTTCCCAGGAAGGCTCGCCGTTGATGGCGGGCAGGTCGAGGCGGCCTTTGAACATCTCTTGCAGGGAGGAAGGGAGCGTGTACGCCAGACCATACTGGTGCGCGACTTTGAGACCGGTGTCGCTCACCACCGAGAACGTGAGTGCGTCCTTCTCGGCGGTGCTCATCGTTCCGTCCGGCTTCTCAGGGCTCATCGCGATCAGCGTACCGCCGGCGTGCGTGATCTCCGGCAGCACCTCTTCCATGGCCTTCAGTTGAAGGTTGCAGTAGGGGCACCAGCCGCCGCGGTACCACGTCAGCACGACCGGGCCGGTCTTGAGCATGTCCGCGAGGTGAAGGGATCGACCCTTGGCGTCTGTCACCATGAAGTCGGGAGCGACCGCGCCGACCTTGAGCGCGCTCTCCATAACCCCCGACGCCGCGACTTCCTTCATCGCGTCCGCGAAGACCTTCTGCTGTTCCTCGGGCATCGAGGCTGAGTACTTCGCCTTCACCTCGTCGAGTTGCTTCTGCAGCGCGGAGGACATCCCGGTGCGGGGTTCCTCGCCGCTGAGCTTCTTCCAGTTCAGGTCGGCCTTGCTGGTGAGATTGGGCTGGTCTTTCAGGAACGACTTTCGGGTGTCGTTGAAGGTGCCCTTGTAGAACAGAAAGAGGCGACCACCGTCGACCACGAACGACTTGGGGTCAACCTCGACCTTCTCGCCGTTCTTGCCCATCGCGTAGGTGCACCAGCCCCCGTGCGCGGGCTCGTACTTCGCGGGGTTCGCCTTGAACAGGTCGAGGTGTGCCTGCGAGTCAAACCGGTAGGAGACGCCATCGAGCACATGGCTGAACTTCGCGTCCCCCTTCGCGGGCTTGCCGCCGCCTTCGGGAAAGTACGCGACCGGGTCGTACCCCTCGATCGCCAGCTTGTCCTTGCCGACGTTGTACTGCACGGGAGCGGAGGCCGCGGGCTGCGCGAGAGCGCTCCCCGCGAGGAAGAAAAGCGACGAGGCCACCACAACGCGAGGAAGAACGGTCAACATGAGCGGGTCCTTTCACGCGGCTTGAAGCCGCGATGGGTGCAAGACGACCGCTCTGAGATGCCACCCGCCCGCCCGCGTGACGCGGGATTCTCTCTCAGCAACCGGCGTCCCACTCCGCGAAGAACGCGATAACATCGTCGGCGTCTACGTCGGCATCGGCGTCGAAGTCCGCGCCGAGCGCTCCCTGATCCCACAGGCCGAAGAACGCGATCACGTCGTCGCTGTCGGCCCTGCCGTCGCAGGTGAAGTCGGCGCGGCAGTCGTCGGGGCCTCGGAACACGAACCTCGCGAAGTACGCCGAGACCTGGTCGCCCGCGTTCAGGAACCAGCCACCCACGAGCAGGTCCCCTTCGGAGGAGATGGCCAGCGTCTCGACGACGTCGGTGAGGCCGCCCTCGATCGTGGACCACCCGCGGCTCGCGACATCAAACCTCTTCAGGCCCCGCGGTTCAGCAACGGGCGCGGGGAAATAGCCCCCCAACACGATGTCGCCGTCCGCGAGCACGGCGATCGCGTGCACGGCTTCAGAACTCCCGGCCGGCGGAGCGGAAAGAGAGTCCCACTCGCCGGTGCTGAAGTCGTACCGCGCGATGCCTTCCGCCGGCTGGCCGCCCGCGACACGGAAGAAACCGCCGACGATGACCTGTCCGTCGAGCCCCTCGGCCAGACAAGCCACCGAACGCCAATAGCCTTCCGGGATCGCGAGGCCCAGTCCCATGGCGCTCCAGGTCTGCGTTGCCACGCCGAACTTTGCAATCGCCCGCGCGGGGTGTCCGCCCGCTTCCTCGAAACCGCCCGAGACGACGACATCGCCGTTTCGCAGTACCAGCACTTCGCTTACGACTCCGCCCACTCCCGATCCCATCGCGGACCAGCCGCCGGTGCTCGGGCTGTACCTCGCGATGTTCCTGACCGGGATCCCCGCGACGGAAGCGAACGAACCTCCCACCACAACGTCACCGCCCGGCAGGACGCCGAGCGAGTAAATGGAGTTGCTGTACAAACCGCCGGGCGGGTCGCTCAACCGGGACCACTCGTTGGACTCCGCGTCGTATCGCGCCAGGATGGCCCGTCTTCCCCCGCTGAGGATTTGCTCCCACCCGCCCGCAAGCAGATCCCCGTCCGGCAGGGCGACGACATCGGAGGTTTCGGGCGGCAAGCCGGACCCAAGTGATGACCACTCGTTGGTGGCCGAGTCCAGCCGCGCGGCCCCCTCCGCGAGCGAGTCATCCACGGACGTGAAGGCGCCTACGGCGAGGACGTCGCCGTCCGGCAGCACGCGCAGGATCGAAACCGGGAGATTGAACCCAGACGCCAGGCCAGACCACACCTGCCCACCCAAGTCGCAGCTCGCAACGTTCTCCGCGGGCTTGTCACCGGCCCGCTCAAAGCTCCCCGCGACAAAGAGCGTCCCGTCGGCGGAGAGCGCAGAATCGAACACTGCTCCGGCCAACCAATCCGGGTTGCCGTACGTGCCCGCGCCAACCGGTGACCACGTTGAATCCGTGGAGTTGTAACGTGCTACATTCTGCGCCGGCACACCTCCCGCGGACCAGAACGCTCCGGAAATGACCAGGTCTCCGCCCGGAAGCACCTCAATCGCCTGGACCGGGAGAGCGTCACTGTTCATGAACTCCACACCCGCCCCGAGCGGAGCCCACGACCCGTCTCTCGGATCGAACTTCGCGATGTTGCGCGCGTTGACTTCGCCAGCGAAGTCAAATGCGCCACCGACGACGACCTCTCCAGTCGGGAGGACCGCCATCCCGGATACCACGCCATCCCCATCTAATAAGTTGGCCGATAGCCCACCTGCCATGTCGGACCACTCGCCCGTCGCCGGGCTGAACATCGCCACGCCGCCCGCCGGCCGCCCGCCCGCGGAGTCGAATGCCCCCGCCACGACGATCTCGCCAAGGGGCGACTCCGCCACCTCGGACACCAGCGGCCGATAGGCTTCCAGTCCAAGCCCTGCCCCATTGCCCAACGGCGACCACCGCCCGGAGGCCGGGTCGAAGACCGCGAGCGAAGCCGCGGGCACGCCGCCCGCGATCCCGAAGTCGCCGCCCACCACGACCCTCCCGTCGGCGAGCAACGCGAGAGCCCTGCCCGAGGCCCCGGAACGGCCCACGTACTGGAGACCCTCACCGAGTGCGGACCAGCCGCCGGTGCTCGGCCGGTACCTCGCGATGTTGTGGGCGGGCACGCCGCCGGCGGCGCTGAACTCACCGGTGACGATGATGTCTCCGTCGGGGAGGGCCAACGAAGCGTGGACAAAGCCAGGCGTTGATGGGCCCGCGGTAAGGCCGGTGCCCAAGGTCGCCCACGTCCGGGTCGACGGTGTGAACCGAACGATGCTGTTGGCCCGCAAATCGGACGCGACCTCGAAAAAGCCGCCGAAAATCACGTCGCCGTTCGCCAATGGGTGAACGCACCACACAACCCCATCGGTTCCGGGTCGCCCTTGGCCTGGTGCCCACCTGCCGTTGCACTGGGCCGCCACCGGGCTGGGCACAGCGCACGCGATCACGCACCACAACGCGACGGTCACCCACCAGCACCCGCCCCGGAAACGAGCCAGCGTCACTTGCATGGACATGTGTTCCCCCTTCCCAATGCTTCGACGGGAGGCCGTCACCGATGACGGTGCGCCGTCGCGAAGAGAAGATAGATCACATCGACTCTTGCAGCAAGCAGCGAAGGCTCGCGGCGATCGCGCATTTCTCGCGCTTCCGCGGCGGGATCCGCCCGTTCAGGCTGCTCGAAGCAAGAAGGTGGTCAGTCCAGCGGAACGAGTCTGACATTCCGGAAGTGGATCTCCGCACCCTCCGACTGCAGACAGATGAACCCCGCGACTGCCTCGACGTTCGTCGCGCGGTTCAGCTCCTGACCGTTCACGTTCAAGATCACGTCACCCTTGTTCACAATGATCTCGTATTCGTTCCACTCGCCGATCGGACGCTCCACCGGCGACGCCGTCGGGAGCTTCTTCGTGTTCCGCCCGTTCGTGCGCGACTTGTCCACCGTCATCGCGAACTCTTCGATGTTCCAGAAGTCGCCGGCGTTCTCGCTCTGCAGCTGCGCTTCGACGCTCTTGGGCCACACCTTGTCATCACCGATCATCCGCACCAGCACGCCCGAGTTGCCCGCGCCCTTCTCCGGGTTGAAACGCCACTCGAGCTTGAGCACGAAGTTGGTGTACTTTTGCTCCGTCCGCAGGTACCCGATAGGCTGCCCCTTGCACACCAGCACCCCGTCGCGCACGCTCCACGCCTCGAACTTGTCCTTCGCGTTCGGGAGGCACGACGTCCAGCCCGTGAGGTCTTTGCCATTGAACAACTTCACTTCGCCCGGCATCGGCATGCCCAGATCGCGGACCTTCACGTTCCGCAGCGCGAGCTCCGTGTCCCCGTGATCCTGCACCGCGATGTGACCCTTCTTCTGGACGCCAAAGCCCTTCATCGCCGCGAACTTGCTCCCCGCGATCTTGCCGAGCCACTCCTTTGTCGGCTCGCCCGCATCATCGAAGACGTGCGCATCAACGATCTTCACGCCGTTCAGCCAGTGCTGCACCTGCCCGTTGCGCAAGTAGATCCGACCCGTGTTCCACTCGCCAACCGGCTTCATCGTCTTCTTCTCTTCGCCCGCTGGCGACGGCGGGTAGAGGTCGTAGAGCGCACCGCAATACTGCCCGGGTTGCGGCTTGCCGGGGTACGTCGCGTCCTCCAGCAACTGATACTCCGGCCCGGTCTGGTACGTCGGCCCGTCCGTCTCGGCCACCCGCCACATGACGCCGGAGTTGGCCGCCTCGCCGAGCTTGAACTCGAAGCTCATCTCGACATCGCTGAACTGCTCGTTGGTGATGATGTCGCCCCCGCCCCCGCCCTTTGCGGTCGCGATCACGCCGTTCTCGACAGTCCATCCCTTCGACGGGAATGCAGGCTGCTTGTAGCCGCGCCACACGCTGGTCGCGTCTGCCCCGGAATACAGCCTCCACCCCGCAGCCCGCTCCACGGAGGAGAGGCTCGGCGGCTCGGCCATCATCAGTGCACTCAACGCCAGAACGGTGGTCAGCATGCGTGGGCTCCCTTGGTGCAGCCAGTGTACCGCACGCCAGCCAGCCCGTCACGCCCCCTTCACCCACCGAAAGAACCCGCGCCCCTTCCGGGACGCGGGCTCGTTGATCACTCGCAACCGTCGCGGATGCACCCCAGGAACTCGATCACGTCGTCCTGATCGGTGTCCCCGTCGCCGTCGAAGTCGGCATCGCCGTCCTCGAACGACTGCATAAACGCACGGATGTCACGCAGGTCCATCACGCCGTCGCCGTTCCAATCGCAGGGGCAATCCTCCCCGGCGCTCTCGCACTTGATGTCGGTGCACAGCGATCCGTCCCCGGCATACCGACCCCGGAGCCGCTCGCAGACCTCCTGGGGCACAGTCACACAGTGACGGCCGTTGAGGTCGCCAACACAGCAGGCGCCCAACGGCGTCGGCTGCGGGCACGGGTTCGCCTCACAGTTCGTCCCGGCGCCGCGGAAGATCCCGCCGAGTTCGCGGCAGCGACTCGCCGTCACCACCTCGCATCGGACGCCCGCATCGGTGCGCACGCAGCACGCCCCCGTGGGCTCGGGCCGCGGGCACGAAAGGGGCCCGCATCGGCTGTTGTTCCCGCGGTACAGACCGCTCAACTCGGCGCACCGCGCCGGGGTTACCTCGACGCACGTGATCATCCCATCGGCGCTGCGGACGCAGCACGCGCCCCGCACTTCGGGCACAGGGCACGACTGATCACCGCACACCGTGCCCGCTCCGCGGAAGAGTCCTCCCGCCGCGGCACACGCGCGAACCGTCATCACCGTGCACCGGATCGTCCCCGCGGCGTCGCACACGCAGCAGGCGCCCGTGGGCTCCGGCAGCGGGCACGCGTTGGGGCCGCACCGGGAGTTCGCGCCGCGCCACACGCCGGCCCGCTTCGCGCACTCCGCCTGCGTCAGCACGACACACTCAACGGCACCCGCCGACGAGCGGACGCAGCACGCGCCGGTAGGAGCGGTCAACACACAGGTGCCCGCGCCACACGTGGTGCCGATACCGCGGAAGATGCCTTGCCTTTCGGTGCACCCTGCCAGGGTCAGGATCACGCACTCAGTTCCACCGGAGGCCGACCGGACGCAGCAAGCGCCGGTCGGGGACGGCTGCGGACAGGTCACCGGGCCGCACTCGGTGCCCGCGCCACGCCAAGTGCCGTTACGGGAAAGACAGATCGCCTCGGTGGTCACCATGCAGTTCACGGGCGCACCCAACGGCCCAGCGACGCAGCACGCGCCGACAGGTGCCGGACGGGGGCAGGTGTCCGCGCCGCACACGGTCCCGGCACCGCGCCAGGTCCCCGCGCGCTGGACGCACATGGCTTCGGTCAGGATCACACAGTTGTCGATAGTGCCGGCGGGGCCCGTCACGCAGCACGCGCCGGTGGGCGAGGGCGCCGGGCAGACGTCATTCGTGCACGTCGATCCCACGCCGCGCCAGAGGCCGGTGCGCGAGGCGCAGACCGCCTCGGTCACGACGATGCACTCAACTCCGCCGGTGCTCGACCGCACGCAGCAGGCGCCGGTGAGCTCGGGCCTCGGGCACGCGTCCGGTCCGCAGGCGCTGTTCGCCCCGCGCCAGACGCCGTTCTCGGCCGCGCACGCGGCTTCCGTCGCCTGAACGCAGACACTCCCGCTCGGGGAACCGATGCAGCACGCGCCCTCCGGCGCGGGTTGCGGGCAGGTGTCGTTGGTGCAAACAGTCCCCGCTCCGCGCCAAATCCCGCCCTGAGCGTCGCAGAGGATCTCGGTCGCCATCACACAGATGACCTGTCCCATCCCGGGCGTCGAGACACAGCACGCGCCCATCGCGGGCATCGGGCAGAGTTCGCTCGAGCAGGTGGTGTTCGCCCCCCGCCAAATCCCGCCCTCGCGGGCGCACGCCGCTTCGTTCGTCAGCACACAGGTGATCGCGAGCGGCCCCTGGATGCAGCACGCGCCGGTCACCGGCGGAGGAACGCACGGAACCTCGCACGACGTGTTCGCGCCACGCCATGTCCCGCCCTCACGCACGCACGCCGCCTCGGTGGCGATGACGCAGGTCAGCCCCGCCGCGGTCTGCACGCAGCAACCGCCGGTCGGCGCCGGCCGCGGACACGTATCCGCCCCGCACACGGTCCCGGCCCCGCGCCAGGTCCCGTTCTGGGAGGTGCACATCGCCTCGGTCGAGATGATGCAAGCCGCCCCGTTGGGTGTGTTGACACAGCACGCGCCGATCGGGATGGTCGGGCACTGGGTCGCGTTGCACTCGGTGCCCAGACCGCGCCAGGTTCCGCTCATCGCCGCGCACTGCTGCTCGGTCACCCGCACGCAGTTGTTCGCGCCCGGAACCGGGGCGATGCAGCACGCGCCCAGGGTCGGCGCACACACCGTGTTGGCGCAGGTCGTCCCCGCGCCGCGCCAGGTCCCACCCTCACGGGTGCAGGTCGCTTCGGTCACAATCACACAGTTCACGCCGGCCGGCGTCGTGATGCAGCACGCACCCGTCGGGGTGTTCGCGCACGTGGAACTCGAACACACCGTCCCCGCGCCACGGAAAGTCCCGCCCATCGACTGGCACATCGCTTCGGTCGCCTGCACGCAGCGGATCATCCCGCCCTGAGCAACGCAACACGCCCCCGCCACCTGCGCGCTCGCCTCCGGCGCACAACACAGAGCCGAGGCCAGCGACGCGCACAGCATCGCAACTTTGGACACCCATTTCATGACGTGATCTCCGATAGGTTTCCGACCACCGAGAACCAGCAGCACGAGACCCCAACCGCTGGGGCAATCCCTCGCTGCTAGTGTCCGAGCAGACGCCCCAGGTCGCAAGCCAATTGCATAGATTCCTCCGGATTCGCCAGAGGGGCGGGCTTCGGACACCCGGAGTTTGGACCGCCGCCGGGGCTCTTACCTCGCCTCGCCCAACTCCCGCTTGGCCCCCGCGACCACGCGCTCCCAATCAAACGCCGGTCCAGGGTCCACCTTCCCACCTTGAACATGCCAGTGGCCCAAGAGCCCCTTGAACGCCGCGAACTCCTGCCCGTTGAGCGCCTCGGTCTTGACCCCGCCCTCAGGACCGCGCGGGTAATCGAGGGCGATGCCGGGCAGGGCGCGGTGCAGCGCCGCGCTGAGCTTGATGAGGGATTCGTACTGCTCCGGGGTCAGGTCGAACATCGTCAGGTGCTGGCCGTGCACCGGCCCGGTCACCAGCCGCTCGGGGGAACCGACGAACCCTTCGGTCCGCACTCCTCCCGACCCCACAGACGCCGGCAGCGTGATCCGCCACCGCCCCGCCTCGTCCTTCGCATACCACTTCTCGAGAGGGGACCCCTCGAGCTTCGGGTACGCACCAATGTTCGCGATCTCAACGCCCACCGACCGGTCGTTCGCGATCGTCGCGTGAAACGCCCGCTCTTTCGCGTCCAGCGTTTGGTAAATGGTCCCGTCGATGTCCAGCATGAAGTGAACCGAGAGCCCCCTCGCGTCGTGCAGCACCCGGAAGCAGTCGCGGCTGGTCCCGCACACGTCGTAGTGGATCACAAACTGATCGACGCGGGCCCGCAGCTGGTCCAGCTCCCAACCCCCGCCCCGCACCCGCTCGAACTCCTCATCCGCCAGCCCCGCCGCGCGGACAAGGACCTCGCCACGCTCGACCAGAAGCTGTACCGCGCCGGCGATGCCACCTTCTCCTTGCTCTGCTCCCACCCCATCTGATCGCGCGCCACGAACCGCCGCTCGGTGCGATACGCGTCATAGCCACCCGGGTCCATCCACAACACCACGGGTGCTCCCGTGTGAAAGAACCGCCCCGCCACCACGATTTCATCACCCCGCCGCGCCGGCGCCTCATCCCCCACCCGCACCCGCGCGCATGAGAAAAGCATCCCGCACGAAAGGATGCCCAGCATCAACACCATCGAACCACGAAAGCCCACTCGGCCCACCCCCCGTACCCGCGAGATTCGGCAACGAACCCCAACCCCTAATGCCAAATGCCGAATCCCGTCATCTTCAACCGAAAGGTCGGGGTGGGATTCGAACCCACGGATAACGGATTTGCAATCCGTCCCATTAGACCACTCTGGCACCCGACCGGTGGGAAGAGGATGATAGCGTCCCAAGGCCCCGCACTCCACACCACGATCCATTCAAGGGTTCACGCAGTTCTCGGCCCGGCCAGACTCCCGGAACACCTTGACGATCCGCACCGCCTCGTCGGCGACGGCGTTCTGCGCCTGGTCCGTCGAAGCCCCGCAGTGGTGCGTGCAGTACACACCCGGCAGCTTGACCGTTTCGTTCGCGAACGGAGCCTCCGGATCACCCGGCTGCCCGTCGAGCACGTCGAGCCCGCAGCGGAGTTTCTTCTCGACGATCGCCGCGCGGAGCGCTGCCTCGTCGACAATCCCCGCCCGCGAGGTATTCACGAACGTCGCGCCCGGCTTCATGGCACCGAAGAACTCGGCACCGAAGAGCTTCTTGGTGGAGTCCACCAGGGGAAGATGCACGCTGATCGCGTCGCACTGCCGCGCGAGGGAGAGCAACGCCGGAGTGTCGTTCCCCCCGAACTCGCAGTTCAGTGCCGACGCGTGCTGGGGCGTGATGCCGCGAGACCAGGCGATCACCCGCATCCCGAAAGCCACCGCTCTCCGGATGACCTCCTGCCCGATCGCCCCGACCCCCACAACCCCAAGCGTCGAACCCTTCAGCCCCCGCGAGCCACCAGCACCCGTGCGGCCGAACTCCTTCTTGTTCCACACCCCGCCCCGCATCACCGCGACCTGATCGGGAATCCTGCGGTCGCAGCACAAGAGCAGCCCGAGGGTGAGTTCCGCCACCGCCACCGCGTTCATACCCGGGCAGTTGCAGACCTTGATCCCGCGGGCTGTCGCGGCACCGACGTCGATATTGTCCACGCCCGACCCCGCCCGCACGATGAGGCGGATCGAATCCGCCTTCGCGATCGTCGCCGAAGGCACCTTCGTGGAACGCACGATCAGGGCGTCGGGTCGGAGACGCTCCAGCGCACCGGGGATGCCGTCGACCCCGAGGGTGGGCTCGCTAAAGACCTCGCAGCCCAAGGCCGCGAGGCCCTCGAGCCCCGACTTCTCAAACTTGTCCGCGACGAGGATTTTCATCCCGGGAGTGTACCACCCGGCGGGCGTGCTGCCCACGGTGCGGACAGGCCGCGAGCCAGCCGCTACTGCCGGTGAATCGCGGTCACGACACCGTTGGCGATCTCGACAGTCGTGCACTGCGTCGAGGTCTTGGTGGAACGCCGATCCCAGAGCAGGAGGACGTGCCCCGAAGACGTGTTCGTCGTCGTGGCGCACCACTGCCAGGTCCCCGTGCCGTCGGGCCGATCCGAGCGCGAAGTCGGGGCACCGAACCGCTCGATCAGCTCGTTCGACGTCGTCCGCCCCACCTCGATCGAGTTCGACTCGCTCGTGGAGAGCGCCCTGCCCGTCTCGTACGAATGCCGGTCACGGTCAACGACGTGGCAACCCGAGAGAAACCCAACACCCATAGCCGCCGTGCAAATCAACATCCCACGCGTCATGCGATCAATCTCCGAATGGCCCGCCACCACACTGCGTTGAACCCGGTCGCCAGGCGCGGACCGCCAGTGATACGCCCTACTCCCTCCATCGTTCCGGAATCCGCCCCGTCGCTTTCGCAGCGTACGCCGCGACCCTGATGCAAACACCACAAAGGCGGCGGCTTATAGCATATGAGATCACCCACATTCTGCGCGGAAAGCTGTGGATCCTCGCGACATCGGAATTCGCTCTCGGGCGATCCAACCGCTTCAACTGCGGGAGTCGGCGCGTCGATATCGCGGGTGCATGAGCACTCGCCGTTCGTCTCCCGACCAGCACCCCAGCGGCGGCGATGCCGCGGAACGTGCCCACGCGAACCCGACACAACAAGCCATCCGTTTCATCCTGGCTCTCGTCGCGATCGGCGGGGTCGCCCACGCCCAGGATCACGCCACGGCGTGCTGCGCGAGCGAAGACGGCCCTTCGGCGACAGGGATCGCCGCGATCAACGACTTCACAGGCGGCAGCTCCCTCGACGCGGGCTGCGACGAATACGTCACCAAGCCGATCGTTCGCGCCGATCTGCTCCGCGCCTGCTCGACAGCGCGAGACCGCAAACGCGCCCGGGCAGGTTCGAACTGCCGACCTGCGGTTTAGGAAACCGCCGCTCTATC
>JBMOHX010000054.1:0-14883 GCA_049317625.1 Phycisphaerales bacterium | reverse complement strand
CGACCGACTCCGACCGTGTCAGAGCGGTTTCCTGGCGACGCACCCGCTCAGCCCGACCCCACCGCGGAACGCCAAGAAGCAGCACCCTCCGCAAGCCCAGCCAACCCGCGCCTTCCAACCCTCGAGTCCCTATCGCCTCCGACGCGCGAAGGCCAGAGCACGCGGCCCGCTCCTCAACACGCTCGCGCCCCCGACTCCGAATCCGCCGACTTCCCGACGGCCGGATCATCGGCAAGATGGACCGCGCTGGACGCGGGCATCGTCCTCCTCCATCCGTTTCTTCCGACGCTCTTGGGGGCCATCCGGGCCACGGAAGGAACACCCAGCCGCATACGCGACGAACAACGCCCCCACGCCGCGGCAGCGTTGCACCACCTCCTCACCGGCAGCGACCAAACGCAAGAGTTTGAACTGACGGTCATCAAGGCCCTGCTCGGCGTCTCGCCCGGCGATCCGCTGGAAGTCGGTGACGCCCGTTTGACCGACGCGACTCGCGAAGAGTGCGACGCCCTGCTCCTCGCCGTCACCACCCACTGGCCCTCGCTCCGCGGCAGCAGCGTCGATTCCCTCCGCAGCGCCTTTCTCGATCGCGCGGGAATCCTCCGCGACACCGGCCCAGCCTGGCTCCTCACCGTTGAGCCCAAACCGTTCGACGCTCTGCTCGCCACCGTACCTTGGAACACCACGTTCGTAGTCCTCCCATGGATGACCAAACCTCTGCAGGTCGATTGGCCGAAAGTCTGACGCACCTCGCCGCGGACCTCGAGGCCGAACTCGGATGGCTCTTCGCCGTCCTCCGGTGGCGACTCGGCTGCTACTTCGAAGAACCCTCGCGCAGCCCCCCGCTCGACGAGCACGCCCCCCCGCCGCCGACGCTCGCCGGCGGTTCAGACTACGCGGAGTTCCTGGCGAGCCACACGCTCAGCGCCGCCGAGCGGCTCGTGCTCGCCGTAGCGCTCGCCCCGAGCCTGCGCCCGCAACTCTTCGACGCCCTCTGGGTCCGGAACGAGGCCACAGGCCGCGGCTTCGCCGAGTTCGGCGGCTGCGTCGGCACCTCGCACGGCGCCTTTCTTCCGACACTCGAAACCGCAATCTTCCTCATCGCCGGTGACGATCTCGCGTCGCGACTCTCCGCCGCGCGGCTGCTCGAACCCACCAGCGCGCTCGCCCGGCTGGGCGTCATCGAGTGTGGAGCCTCGAACCCGGGAGAGCCTCCCCTCGCGGCGCCGCTCCGCCCCGGACCGCGCGCAGCTGAGTTGATCTACGGGCCCTCGACGGGCGCGGCCTCCCCAGGCCCCGGATTCCCCGGCCGGCGCGTCGAGACCAAGCTCGAGTGGAAAGACCTGGTGCTCCCGGAATCGACCCGCGATCAGTTGGAGGAGATCCGCGACTGGGCGATGCACGGACGCACGCTCCTCGATGACTGGAACATGCGCTCCCGTATCCGGCCGGGATTCACCAGCCTCTTCTGGGGCCCACCCGGCACCGGCAAAACCCTCTCGGCGTGCCTGCTCGGCAAGCTCTGCTCATGCCCCGTGTACCGGATCGATCTCTCGATGGTCGTCTCCAAGTACATCGGTGAAACCGAGAAGAACCTCTCGCGGGTCTTCGCCGAGGCCGAACGCCGCGGCTGGATCCTCTTCTTCGACGAGGCCGACGCCCTCTTCGGCAAGCGCACCAGCGTCGACGACGCCCACGACCGTTACGCAAACCAGGAAGTCAGCTACCTCCTCCAACGCATCGAACAGTTCGAAGGCATCGTCATCCTCGCGTCGAACCTGAAGTCGAACATCGACGACGCGTTCCTGCGACGCTTCCATTCGGTGATCGCCTTCCCGCTCCCCAAAGCCCCCGAACGCCTGCGCCTGTGGCGCGAGTCACTCCCCGCCCACGCCGCGCTGGAGCCCAAGCTCAATCTCGAACGTCTCGCCGAGCAGCACGAGATCACCGGCGGCACCATCATCAACGTCGCGCGGTACGCGTGCCTCCGAGCCATCGCGAAACGTCACGGCGTGCTCGCGCTCGCCGACCTGGAAGAAGGCCTCCGCCGCGAGTTGCAGAAGGAGGGCCGGGGCTTCTAACGCCCTCTCTCGATGCCCCCCACCCGCGTCAAGTCCGGCAAGCTGCGTGCGCCCGCGGTGGTGCGTGCTCCGGCGACCACCCCCGCCGCGGCACGCCCAGCCCGCGCGCCGAGCTCGGGCTCGTCGGCCTCCCGCCGTATCGACCACGCGGAGTCTGAAGCACGAACCGTCGCACGGCGCGTGATGTCGAGCCCCGCGCCCGCGGGTGCCACCGCGCGATCCCCCTACACCCCCCGCGCGCTGCCGACCGCTTCCGGCGGCTCCGGCGGCGGCACACCTCTTCCCCCCTCCGTCCGCGCATTCATGGAGCCCCGCTTCGGCGCGAGCTTCGCGCACGTCCGTGTACACACAGGGCCACAGGCCACCGCGATCACCCGCGCCCAGCAAGCCAAAGCGGTGACCATCGCGGGCGACATCCACTTCGCGCCGGGCACATACGACCCCGATTCGACCAAAGGCCGCGAGCTCCTCGCCCACGAGCTGGCGCACACCGTTCAGCAGGGGGCCACCCAAGCGGTCGCGGCAGGCCGTGCCACGGCGGCCCCCGTCACCGCCCGCGTGCCGCGGGGCGTGCAGCGTCTGGGGATCAGCGACGTCCTCGACTACTTCGCCGAGAAGGCCCACCACATCCCGGGTTTCGGCATGCTCTGTTTCGCGCTCGGATTCAACCCGATCAACGGTGAAGACGTGCCCCGGACCGCGGCGAACCTCCTGCGTGCCGCGGTCGAACTCATCCCCGGCGGCGCACTGATCGCCCAAGCGCTCAACAAGTACGGCGTCTTCGAGCGGGCGGGCGCGTGGCTCACGGCTCAGATCGAAGCGCTCTCCGACCTGGGCACGCAGATCAAGGCCGACATCGACAGGTTCATCGACAACCTCTCCTGGACCGATATCTTCCACCTCGGGCGTGTGTGGGACAACGCGAAAGCGCTCGTCGCCAGGATCGTCGGTCGCGTGGTCCAGTTCGTGCTCGACCTCGTCGGCGGCATCCTCGACCTGATCCGCGACGCCGTGCTCGCCCCGATCGCCGCGCTCGCCCAAGGCACGCGCGGATACCCGCTCCTCTGCGCCGTGCTCGGCCGCGATCCCATCACCGGCAACCCCGTTCCCAGAAACGCCGAGACCCTTGTCGGCGGGTTCATGATCCTCATCGGCCAGACCGAGGTCTGGGAGAACATCAAGCGCTCCAACGCGATCGCCCGCGCGTTCGCCTGGGTGCAGGGCGCGATCAGCGGGCTCGTCTCCCTCGTCAGCTCGGTGCCCGAGCGGTTCCTCAACGCGCTGCGCTCGCTCGAGATCACCGACCTGTTGGTCCTTCCCCGCGGCCTCGCGAAGATCGTCGGTGTCTTCGTGACGCTGGTCGCCGACTTCCTCGCATGGGCGGGCAACGCGCTCTGGAACCTCCTCGAGATCATCTTCGACGTCGTCAGCCCCGGCGCACTCGCGTACGTGAAACGCACCGGCAGCGCTCTCCGCTCCATCTTCCGCGACCCGATCCCCTTCGTGCGAAACCTCGTTGCCGCCGGCAAGCTCGGCTTCCAGCGCTTCCGCGACAGGATCGGGACGCACTTCCAGAACGCGCTCCTCTCCTGGCTGCGCGGGATGCTGCCGGGTATCTACATCCCGACCGCGTTCACGCTCGTCGAGTTCCTCAAGATGGCACTCTCGGTGCTCGGCATCTCGTGGACAAACATCCGGCAGAAGCTCGTGACGATGGTCGGCGAGCCCGCGGTGCGCGTCCTCGAGACGAGCGTCCAAATCGTCGCGACTCTCGTCCGCGACGGCCCCGCGGCCGCATGGGAGCAGATGAAAGAACAGCTCGCCACCCTCCAGACCACGATCATCTCCGGCATCACCCAGTTCGTCGTTGAACAGATCGTCCGCAGAGCGGTGCCCCGTCTGCTCTCGATGTTCATCCCCGGCCTGGGGTTCATCACCGCCATCCTCTCGATCTACGACACCATCATGGTCTTCGTCCGTCAGATCTCGCGCATCATCGAAGTCGTCCGGGGTTTTGTTGACTCGATCGTCTCCATCGCGGCCGGGAACATCACAACCGCGGCAACGCGAGTCGAATCCGCACTGGCGAGCGCCCTGATACTCGCCGTCGCCTTCTTCGCGGGGATCCTCCGGCTGGACCGGATCGGCGCGAGAGTGATGGAGATCATTGGTCGAGTGCGCGCGGTTGTGGACCGCGGCATCACCAGGGTCTGCGAGTGGATTGTCTCGCTCGCACGCCGCGCAGCCGCGGGAGTGAAGAACGCGGCGGGGCGAATCTTGGAATGGTGGCGCTCAAAGGTCTCGTTCGCCGCGGACGGAGAATCTCACTCGCTCTACTTCGCGGGGGATGCCTCGGACCCCCAACTCACCCTCGCCAGCAAGCCGACCCCGATCGGGGAGTTCATCGCTGTAAAAAGCGCCGAGAAGGGGTCGACCCCTGCGAAGACAGCGGCCCTCAAGGCGCTCAAGGCCCTCGCGGCGGAGGTGGCGAAGACCACCACGAAGCTCAAGGCCGCGCAGGCGAAGGAAGCGACCGCCCCCAAACGTGTCGAGGAGCTGGCGAAGGAACTCTCCACGCACCTCAACGCCATGGCCCCGCACATCGCTGTGCTTCTCAGCCGCACGAGTTGGGGTACCAAAGAAAACCCTCTCCCGCTGGAATACACCAAGCGCCCGGCCGCGGCGTACCCGGTGATCTATGTTGGTCCTCGAAGTGACAAGATGATCCGGCAGGAGTACCTCCGCACAGGAAACCGCGCCAAGATTAACGAACTCATCGCCAACCCCCCACCGGGCTTCCCAAATCGCTGGGACACCGAGCCCATCACGGCGCTGCGTCCGACGACAACCACCCAGCTCTCAACGGGCAAGACGGTCGGCATCACCTCGAACAATCAGGTCAGCGTGGGGCACCAACTGATCTACAACGGGAAGCGAGATGCTCGTGGCTCAGAAAACAAAATCAACAAGGCGCTAGCGGCCTTCGGCTATTCGCCCTCCGAGGATGCTGTGAAGCTAGATGGCGACCATGTGGTAGAACTCCAGATCGGCGGCAAGGACGAACTCGAGAACCTCTGGCCATTGAACTCCAAAGAGAACCAAACCAGTGGAGGCAAACTCCGTGGTACAAAGGTCCATCCGCCCGGCTCGCCGGGTCCGATGACGCTTGCCGCGGCGTACACGCTCTTTGGGAAGGAACAGATGTTCATTGTCATTATCAAGGTGCTCTAGCCAACCCGCTCACCGCCGCCGGCGCCGGGCCGCCAGTGCAAGCAGTCCCACCGCGCCAACGCCGGGCGACGGAACAAGATTGATCTCCGCACCCACCGGGCCCGACATCGTCAGCGTGTAGTCACCCTCGTCAAGCGCGTTCGCCTCCTCGATCCAGTCCGCGGTCGACGCCAGCGCCTGATAGGTTCCCGCGGTCAGATTGAGATCCATCGAGATCGTGGTCCCGGGCGGTGCCGCGACGATATCGATCGGCAGCGGGCTGAGGTAGTCCACCGGCGTGAAGTTGTTCGCGTACACACCCAGCCACGGCGCAAGCCCCGGACCAGGAGCCTCCATCGAGAAGGTGTACACCCCCGTCATGCTCACGGTAAACGTGTAGAGGTCGTAGTAGAACGTGCTGGGGCCGGGGGCATTCGGCCCGTCGTAGCCGATCGCGATGGCATCGGTCGGGGCCAGCGCCCCCTGGATCACCAACGGGTTGTCGGCACAAGCGACGGCCGTGGGGACGCACCCGGCGGCAAGAATCACTGCGAAGCGAAGGCGGTTCATGGCTCTCTCCTTGGGAACGGGGCGCGGCAACTCCGGCACCCCGTCCATCTCCAAGCGCAGACGGGCCGCGGAGAGGTCAGACTTTCCAAGTCCATCCGACCCGCACTCTACTTCGCCGCTCCCCCGGAGGACCGGTCAATCAGGAGCTTGAGCCCTTCCCGGAAGTGCTCGATCGCCTTCTCCTTCTCACCCTTCTTCTCCGCGATGAGCCCCAGGTAGTAGTGCACGACCTCTGGGTTCGGATTCAGCGGCAACGCCGACTCCAGAACCGACGCGGCCTCGTCCAGCTTGCCCCCGCGGAAGAGGCACGCACCTTTGAGTGCCTTGGCCCGCCGGTGCTCGGGCTGCGCCCCGATCACCTTGTCCACGGTCGCTTCCGCAGCCGCGGTCTTGTCCATCGCAAAGTCGAGGTCGGCCATGTCGAGCATCGTTTCCGTGCTCTCGGGGTCGAGCGCGAGCCCCTTCTCGAGTTCGGCACGCGCCGCGTCGTCCTGTCCCTTCTGCCGGAGTAGGTGCGCGAGCGCGCGGTGCGCGGAGGCCGCGCTGCGTGGCGAAGACGGTTCCGCGGCCTTCACCTGCAACCGCTCCGCGAGCTCCTTCTCCGTGATCTTGCCGAGCGCGAACCGCACGTACGCGTCGAGCGTCGCCTTGTAGTCGCTCCCGTGCAGCGAAATCACGTTGCTCAGCCGGCCCTCCTTGTCCACGACGATCGTGGTCGGGAACGCGATCAGCCCCAGCTTGCCGTAGAAAGCCCGGTCGGCGTCCAGCAGCAACTCGCCGGTAATCGCGTGCTCCTGGCGCTGCTTCTCGAAATACGTCTTCTGCACGACATCCGCCGTGACATGGAGCAGCACCACCGGTTCGCCCGTGAGCGCCGACACCACCTGCTGCGACTCCGCCGCCGCGAGCTCCGACCGCTTCTGCTCCGCCGAGAGACAGACGTAGACGATCACCTTCCCCTTCAGCGCCTCGCTGTCGACCACCGCGCCGCTCACAGCCGGCAGTTTGCACGCGGGCACTGGCTCACCCCGTTTGACATTCCTCAGCTCATCACCGCGCACCCCCAGCGACGCAACGCAGAACACCAGCACGGCGGCGGCCCGAACGACAAGACGATTCAACGGCATGACCAGCTCCTTCTATTCCGCGGCCGTGAAGCCGCGTTGATGCTCCGATTACTTCGGCGGGTTTGCGGGTACCGGCGTCTCCGGCTCCGCGAGCCGGCCGGGCACGAGTTCTTCGCCGCGCCACTCCCCGTTCCCGGCCCTCGCCGGGTACACCAGCGGCGTCACGCGGTTGTACTCCAACGGCTGGTGGCAGGCCCCACCGCACTTGCCACCCTCGGGAAGCGAGCGGTAGTTGATCGGCATCTTCCACCCGCCAGGACCGAAGGCAACGGTGTCGCGGATGTGCTGATCCGCGCTCGCCGCGTGGGCATCGTGGCAGACCTTGCACGAGCGGCCCTTCTTGTCCTTGTTCACGTGCACGAAGTGAAGGTTCGTCTCCCCGTTACGGAACCCCGTCGCCTTGCCCTTGGCCTCCATCGCCAGTTGCTTGTCGTGGCAACTGAAGCACAGCGCATAGCTCGACTCGCTGAACGGGTAGTAGAGCTCCGACGGGTACTCGTTGGTCAGCAGCCGCCTGTGACCCCCGCCGTGGATTTCGTGGCATTCGATGCAACCCTTCTGAGTCACCGCGCCGTGCAGGCTCTTGCCCGCTTCGATCAGCTTCTTCATGTTCGTGAGCTTCGTCCCGTCCGGGAGCGCGATCGGCTTGTCGTGACACTCGAAGCACAGCGTCTTCGGATCCTGCTTCAGCAGCGACGCGAAGTCCCCCGCGTGCGGCGTGTGACAGTTCGTGCACCCCCGGTTGCTCGTCACCGCGCCGTGCTGCGTCACCGCGTTCTTGGCCGTGTGGGCGACATCCTCGTGACAGCTCGAGCACAGCGTCACCGTGTCAGCCACCAGCAACGCAGGGTTGTCGGTCGCGTGCGGGTCGTGGCACACCCGGCACTCGCCCAACACCGGCGCGTGCACCACCGGCTTCACGCGCAGCTCGATCGCCACCCGCACATGACACCGCAAGCACAGATCTCGCCCATCGGCAATCAGCAGCTTCGGCAACTTGGACGAGTGCGGCTGGTGGCACGCGCCGCACGCCCCCACCGACGCCGGCCCATGCACGCGATCGTGCGCTCCGGTGACGTCCCGGTGGCAGTTCGCGCACGCGTCGGCGTACCTCTCGCCCCGCAGCATCTGCGGCACCGTGCTCCCGTGCGGATCGTGGCAGGACAGACACTCGCCCTGCGCAACGGGCGGGTGCACATGCTCGTTCGTCAGCGGATCCGGCGCGTGGCAGAGCGCGCAGAGCTCGCGCCGCTCCCGCAGCGCCTTGAACGTGTGCGTCGCGGCGTCCGACAACTGGTGGCAGCCGTCGCACGCGTTCACCCTCACCGGTCCGTGCAGTTCAGCCTTGGCCTTGATCCCCGGGTGGCACGCCGCGGTCACGCACCCCTCGCGCGGGATCTCCACCTTCGGCGCGGGCGATGTCGATCCCGTCGAGTCCAGAGGCTGGCCCCACGCCGTCGCTGCGCCACCGCACATCCACGCCACCAACGCCGCGGCGATTCGCATCTTCACTTGACGCCTCCGTTCGCCGCGCCAACGCCGCGGCTGTACGCGAGGGGTTCGTGGCAGCTCGTCGCGCACCGGCCCCCGTCCACCGTCAGCTCAAACCCCAACGGCATCGACCACTCCGAACCCTGGAACCGAACCTTCGCCGCGATCATCCGCGGCTCCCCGGAAGTGTGCACCGCGTGACAGTTCACGCAACTCCCGGACCGCTCACCACGCCGCAGGTGCGCCGCGTGCAGGTTGACGCCGCCGTTCATGAATCTCGTTGGCCCGTTGGGATCGGCCATCGCGGAGTCATGACATCCAAAGCACAGTGCATGATTCGCCGCGTCGTAAGGCCCGAGTGGTACACCCTCGCTCCTAGCAGAGAGAAGATGGTCACCGGCACCCGCGTGCAGGCTGTGACAACTCGCGCAGTCCGAGTGCGCCGAGCCCGCCGAGGCCAGCTGAGCAACCGGCAGCGGCGCGAGGCTCTTCCCATTCGCTCCCGTGATCTCGCGCGCATGACAGTCGAGGCACACACGCTCGGTGGGTGCACGCAGCATCGCCGCGTGATCGGAGGCGTGCGGGTCGTGGCACCGGTCACACCGCCCGTCGCTGGTCATCGGATGGCCCTTGACCAGCGCATCAGCGCCGGTCTCCGTGTGACAACGGACACACCCCTCGCGCAGCGGCAGGGTGAGCAGCTTCTTCTCCGTCGACACATGCGGGTCGTGGCACCCGCCGCACGAACCATCGACCGCGCCGTGCGATGAGCGTGCGTCCGCCATCCTTTCAACAACCCCGCCGTGGCACAGCCCGCAGTTCTCCGCGAGCGTGGCCTGCCTCAGCAGACCCGGAATCATGGACCCGTGCGGGTTGTGGCACTCCTCGCAGTCGCCGTCCTCGAATGGCCTGTGCGTCACCGCACCCCGCACTCTCGGGTGACACTGCTCGCACGTCGCCGCGGTCGTCCCGCGCGCCAAGAGACCGCGGCCGCCCTGAGCGTGAGGCGAGTGACACGCGAGGCACCCCTCTTCCGCCACCGCGTTGTGCGGGAAGGGATGGACGCGGCCCGTCTCGTGGCAGCCGATGCACAGATCAGCCGGAGCGCCCGCGAGCGGATAGCGATGCCCGCCGACATCCGGCCCGTGACACGCGCCGCACGCGGAGTGCCCCGGCCGCCCGTGATCTGCCAGCGCCGGATGGCACGAGGCAGTGCTGCACCCTTCCGACATCGCGACCACGCGCGTCGGCCGTGGCGCCGGCGCTGCCGACGCGGCCCGAACCGTGGTCTCGCTCAGTCGCGGCGGCACAACCTCGCTCCGGAGCAACCGCCACGCCCCGAGCACCACAGCGATGCACAGCACGCCCGAAACCACCGACCGGGGCCGTGCTCTGGCCTTCGTCGCGAGTCTCGTGATGGCGTTGCGCGCAGTGATCATCACACGTCTCAGTTACGAGAGTCCTCCCACCAGGATCAGCGCGAGCAAAAGCAGCCCGAAGCCGACCGACACGATCGCGATCACGACGATGGCAGGCCGGCGCGCAGGATCGGGCGCCGCAACCCGCAGCGATTCCAGCCGCCCCGTTCGCACTAAACGCTCGTACTCCTCCGGCCGCTGCTCCCGCAGTTCCTGCTCCGGCATGCTGCCGGTAAAGATCACCGCGTCGACCGGGAAGGTGCCCGGCCTCAGGTGCGCGTTGAAGAAGTGGATCGTGAAGATGAAGCCAATGGCCAGCAGCGCCTCGTACCCGTGCACGATCATCGCCACGTTGAACACCCAGCCGGGCAGAACCTTCGCCGCGATCTCCGGGAACCACAGCAACAGCCCCGAGCCCCCGATGATCATCGAGCCCCCCACCTCCGCCCAGTAATCAAACTTCTCCCAGTAGGTCCAGCGGTCCAGCCGCGGCGGCCGGCGACGCCCGAAGAACCAACCGAACATCCCCAGCACGTCCTTGATGTCCTTCCAGCGGAACACCAGCGAGTTCGGCCCGAAGACCCAATCCAGCGCCTTACCGCTACGCCGCATGAAGCGAAGCCCCAGACCCGCGAAGTGAACCGCGAAGTTCACGATGAGCAGCACCGCGAAGAACCGGTGCCACATCCCCGCGGCTTCGATTCCACCGAGCAACGCGGCCAGCGTGCGGGCCCACGCCTGATCGGCAAAGACGAGCGGGATCCCCGTGGTGGTCAGCCCGAAGAACGTGATCGCGACGAGCGCGTGGTTGATCCTGTCCAGCTTTGTGAACCGCCGGATCGCGGTCGCGGTGTGGCCGTGGTGCGCACTCATCCGCGCCCGCTCCCTGCGCGCCCGGATGAACCAGAGAATGGTGTGCACTCCGAAGAACGTGAACACCGAGCTCATCATGATCATGAAGTACAGCCACACACCGTGCAAGACGGGGTAGTTGTTCGCGTCCCGGTAGTTCGCGTGCGGGTCGAACTTCACGAAGTTCGCATTCGCGCGGGGGTGACACTTCGCGCACGTCTCCAGCAGGTTCGGGCCAGCTACTTGCGACGCGGGATCGTCCAAGCTCCGAATATTGTGAGCGCCGTGACAGTCTGAGCAACGAGCGGCTCGCTTCGCGCCGAGCTTGGTGACCTGACCGTGGTAGCTCGCGGAATAGGTTTGGTAGTACGTCCCCACCCGCTGACCCGTAGCGTCCTTGCTGTCGTGGCATCGCCCGCAGTCATTGATGACGTCCGCCATGAACTCCGGTGTGCCCGCGTGCGTGATCTGGTGGGCCGTGTGGCAGTCCGTGCAAACCGCGGCCGCTTCGTTCCCCTCGGCATGCTTCACGCCGTGCACGCTCTTCGCGTACTCCTCCTCGACCCCGACATGGCATCGTCCGCAGGTCTTGGGGATCTGCGAACGATTGACAGAGGACGAAGCGTCCGCTGACGGCCTCACGCGGTGCGCGCCGTGGCAGTCCGCGCAGGTCGCCGCCATCGAGAGCCCCGCCTTGATCAAAGCCCTCGCGTGCGTCGAACCAAGGTAGTCGCTGACTCGGCCCGCCGGATCCGGATCGTCGCGGGTCGGCGCGTGCGAGGCGTGGCAGTCCCCGCACAGGTGCAGCGACTTCAGCTTGCTCGACGAGGCGCGCCGATCCGAGGGCTTCAGCACCTCATGGCCCCCGTGGCAGAACCCGCACGTCGGCGCCCTCGCATCACCGCGAACCACCGCTTCGGCGTGTGACCCCTCGCCATACAGCCGCCCCTCCTCGGCGTGGCACGAGGTCGCACACCCCGCGGGCGCCAGTTGTGAAGCATGCGGCAACGCGGCCGCATCCTGATGGCATTGCACGCAACGCAGCCCTTCGTGTCGGCTTCCGACGAGCGCATCCGGCCGCACGAACAGCTCCGGCCGCACCAAGGGTTCCTGACCTGATGGAGGCAACTCCTCGCGCGGCCGCGCGACTCCCGCTTCGGCTTCGAGCAGCGTGCCCACCATCGACCGCCGCTCAGCCGGACTCCGCGTCGCGATCTCGGGTTGGCCGTGGCAGCGCAGGCATCGCCGGTCCGCTCCCTCCATTCCTCCATCTTGGGCATGGGCCACCGGCGTCAACCCGAGTAGCACGACGCCGACGAACACCCCCAAGACCCTTGCGATCCGAGCGAGTGCCGAACCTGTCCAGTCTGCCTGCCGATGTGCCCGCCTCATAGACCGCCCCAACTCCCGCACCAACTCAGGATCAGTGCAACCCAAGTGCCACCTCTCGAAGGATGGGTCGGCGCGGCTCCGATGCGAGACCAACAGCGGTCTCCGGTGGGAGTTGGGTCATCGAAGGACGCGAAGCGAGATCGGGAAGGATTCCCACCTTTGGGAAGCCGCGGAGCCTTCAGCTCTCCGCTTCGGGAACGCGCCTCGAACTCTGGCCGAGAACCCGCGTTTGAGAATGGCACGCGATGTGCACTCTCCCGGAAATGGGATTCTCGTCCGCCGGAACCTCGCGGCTACCTCTCGCGGTGATCGCCGCGCTCGGACTGCTCGCCGTTTCGTTTCCCGCGCAGGGTCAGGTTGCTGGCGCGCCCAAGCGGGCGGTGCCCACCGCCCCGACCGCTTCTTGCACCACCACCGAGTGCCACACCAAGATCGCCGCGCTGACTGTGAAGCACAACCCCAAGGGGGAATGCGCGGAGTGCCATGTTCAGGTGGGCGCGATCCCGGATCACAAGTTCTCGCTGGTGGTGGCGAAGGATCAGTTGTGCCTGAAGTGCCACCAGCTGCCCATGCTCGAGCACGGGCACAAGCCGGTGACCGAGGGGCAGTGCATGGAGTGCCACGACCCGCACGGGTCGGAGCACAAGTTTGTGCTGCGCGGGGACCCGAACCGGGACCTGTGTCTCAAGTGCCACAACGCGGAGTTCATGAAGAAGCCGTTCGTGCACGGGCCGGTGGCGGTGGGCGCGTGCGCCACGTGTCACGTCGCGCACTCGTCGGCGCTTCCGAAGTTGTTGTCGGCCGATGCCAACACACTCTGCAAGACCTGCCACGCGGACACCGGCAAGCCGGGCGAGGGAGTGCATGTGCACAAGGCGCTCGACGAGGGGTGCGTGAACTGCCACGATCCGCACGCGTCGGATCACAAGTTCCAACTCCGCGAAGCGGCACCGAAGCTGTGCCTCTCATGCCACAAGGACAAGTTCGCACAGATCATGGCGGGCTCGGCCGTCGTGCACGACGCGATCAACATGGAGGGCGGGTGCACCACCTGCCACGAGCCGCACGCCTCGAAGCTCGCGGGTCTCCAGCGGGGCGCGCAGCCGGAGACGTGCCTCAAGTGCCACGACAAGCCGATCAAGGAAGCCGACGGGAAGGTGCTTCCCGACATGGCAGCGATGTTCGCGGCAAACCCCAACAAGCACGGCCCCATCCGCGACGGTCACTGCACGGTGTGCCATGATCCGCACGCGGGGCAGAAGTTCAGGTTGCTGTCGGACGACTACCCCGCGGGCTTCTACTCGCCGTTCTCGCTCGAGCTCTACACGCTCTGTTTCAAGTGCCACCCCGCTGAACTCGTCACGCAGCCCAAGAGCGCATCGATCACTCAGTTCCGCAACGGTGTTCAGAACCTGCATGCGCTGCACGTGAACCAGCAGAAGGGCCGCACCTGCCGCGCGTGCCACGAGGTGCACGCGTCGAAGCGTCCGGCCCACATCCGCGAGTCGGTGCCCTTTGGTACTTCGAACTGGCTGCTCGAGATCAACTTCAAGAAGACCGAGGCGGGCGGGTCGTGCGCGCCGGGTTGCCACGCGGAGAAGACCTACACGCGCGACATCAACGCCTTCGTGCTCCCGCCGTCCACACCGACGAAGACGCCGCCACCCACTGATGCGCCCGCGCCGGCCGCGGGATCGGGAGGCGAGAAGTGAGCACGGCGTCGCGCAGCTCACACGTGATCGCGTGGGCGATTGGCCCGGCGTTCGCCGCGCTCGCCGCGTGGTTCGCGCTCGCGTCGCCGAACGCCGACATCCCCGTCGGCGAGATGCGGATCGTGCCGCGGGATCAGATCGTCGCGGGCGCATGGCGGCACCCGTTGACCGACGCTGCCAAGGCCAAGGTCGGGTCGATGAACCACGCGTGCAGCGAGTGCCACAAGCTGTTCGGAACGTCTCCCGTGGAGGGCCGGACACTGGTGCAGCACAAGGACATCGTGATGAACCATGGGATGAACACGCGGTGCCTGAACTGCCACGACGGCGAGGACCGCGACAAGCTCGTCCTGCACGACGGCACTCTGGTGGGCTTCGACTCCGCGCCGCGCTTGTGCTCGCAGTGCCACGGCACGGTGTACAGAGACTGGGAGCGTGGCATGCACGGCAAGACGCTCGGCTCGTGGGACGTGACGAACCCCGAGCACTACCGCCTCACCTGCAACGAATGCCACGACCCGCACGCTCCGGCGTACCAGACGATGGCGCCGCTGCCGGGGCCAGACACGCTGCGGATGGGCGACCAGACCCGACGGCACGAAGAGGCCCGCAAGCGATCGCCGCTGCGGATGTGGTCCACGCCGCACGATGCGCCGCACGCTCCGGAGTCCGACGAACACAAGGAGGGCGACCGGTGAGCATCCGCATCTGGGAAGGCAAGTCCGCTGGTGAACCAAAGCCGCCGCAACTCTCGCGTCGGAGCTTCCTTCGAACAGGCACTGCCGTCGCCGGCGGCCTCGCCGCGCTCGCGGCGGCGCTGAACCCGTTGAAGGAGTTGAAGCTCGAAGAAGAGTTCTCGATCGACAAGTTCCTGCAGAAGCACTACAAGGAGATGACCCCGGACGACATGAAGCACGCGCTCGAGCGGATCGGGCGTGAGGTCGAGCACCGGTACAAGGTGCGGCCGGACATCAAGGACTTCCGCCCGAAGGCGGGCGTCGAGTTCGTGTACGCGCTCAACCTGTCCAGG
>JBMOHX010000053.1:0-15020 GCA_049317625.1 Phycisphaerales bacterium | reverse complement strand
GATTCGGGATTCGGGATTCGGGATTCGGGATTCGGGATTCGGGATTCGGGATTCGTGGTGCGGGGGAGGGCAACTCCTCCGGCCCTGAGCGGGCGGTATCTTCTGCGAGGCGAAGGCAGGGGGTGTTCTCCTTCACACGTTCGCCCGCGGCGAGAGGACCAAGGTGATGTCGACTTCATCTCAACGCTTTGTGAACGCCGGATTTGCCCGGATGTTTGTTCTTCCTGCGCTCCTTGTCTTCGTCCTGCCCGTCTTAGCACTGGTGTTCTTCAAGCATGTCGAGATGACTGTTGACAAAGAAGCCAGACAGAGAATGCGAGCGGCGATTGTGGAGGACAAGAGCCTTACCGACGCACAAAGAAAGGAAGCGTTCGACTGGATCGACGCCCATCCGGCCTCTGAGTTGGTGCAGGACGCAGAATGGTCCAAAGGTCTCGACTGGCAGACGCGACTCGAGTACAGCTCGCGTCGCTGGATGGTTCGGCTGTCGATCGCCTCGATCGTCGCTGGCCTCGCGATTTTTGCGGCGGGTGGTGCTTGTGCGCGGCTCTCCTACCGCTCCCAGTTCACGCAGTACCTCACCCTTGCGATCGGCTGGCCTGTGCTGCGGATCTACGCGACGTTGCAGACGATTGTGATCGGAGTGCTTATGATCGCACTCTCGTACTGGGTGACTGCCGCGTGGATGAACATCTACTCTCCGCAGTTGATATTCATAGTTTCAGCGCTAGCCCTGATCGGTGTGTGCTCGACGATCTTTGTTATTTTCCGTCGCCCGAGGAACGTTCACTCGATCGGCGGAAAGGTGCTCGACCGCTCGTTGTCGCCGGGTCTGTGGAGAGCGCTCGATTCGATCGCGCAGCGGGTGTCGACGACGGCCCCCGACCGGGTCATTGTGGGCATCGACTCCGGCTTCTTCGTGACCGAAATGCCGGTGTCCGTGGGAGGCAATCTCTACGACGGTCGGTCGTTGTTCGTCAGCTTGCCCTTGCTCAAGCAAATGGATGGTATCGAGGCGAGCGCGGTTCTGGCCCACGAAATGGCTCACTTCAGCGGGGAGGACACCATTTACGCGAAACGCATCTCCCCGCTGCTCTCCCGATACGACATGTACCTCGACGCGTTGGCGGGCAGCTTGCCCGGCCTGCCGGTGTTCTACTTCATGCAGTGCTTCCGTGCGCTTTTCGAGTTGTCGCTTGGGCACCTGAGACGCCAGCGCGAGTTGAGGGCCGACCAGTTGGCGTCGCAGCTCTTCTCGGGCGAGGCGGTTTCGCGAGGACTTCTGCGGCACGTGGCCTACTCGGTGTATCGGCGGCAGATCGAGAACGAGCTGTTTCAAAGCGAACAGGTCATCACGGAGGCCGAGGTGGGGCGGGCTGTAGAGCGCGGGTTCCCCGCGTTCGAGGCTTGGTTTGTGGCCACGGTCGATCTCGCCGATATCGAGGTACCGCACCCGTTCGACACCCACCCAACCTTGTCCCAACGGCTGACCGCCGTGGGCGTCAATCCCGCATCGCCGCGGATCCGCGAGTTGCTCAAGGAGGGTGGAGATGGGGCGTGGTATCAGCTCGTCGATGATGCGGAGGGAATCGAGCGTGAGATGTGGTCGTCGTTTGACGAGCAGTTCCGGCGGAACCATCGTCTGAATCTTGCGCACCGCTACTTGCCCGAGACCGAGGAAGAGCGGGGAGTTGTCGAGGAGTGGTTTCCTCCGATCATCGTCGAAGGAAAGGACGGGCCGGTGACATTCGACTTCCGGTCGATGCACTCGGCGGGATGGGAGGAGCGGGTCGACTTCAGCGACATCAAGAAGTGTTACAGCGACGACAAAGGGGTTCTATGGGTTGAGTGTGTTTGTGGCGGTAAGCAGCGTAAGGAGCGGATCCGGCTCAAGAAGTACCCGGGTCGGGGGCAGGCGATTATCGATACGTTCCAACGATACTCTTCGCGGTACCAGATGGCGATTCAGCACCAGACGGCGAAGCGTTTCCAGTTGGCGAGGGAGAGCCAATCCGCGGCCACCACGGAGACACCCGGCTCGTGAGGCCTCGGGGCGGCTCAGTGCTGATGGGTCGCGCGGGAGCCGAGTTCGGCCGGCTTGTGATCCGATGAGTCGGAGAAGCGTCCGAGGCTGAGTCGGAGGTCGTCTCTGTCCGACCAGCCTGCATCCCGTGCGCCACCGCGGATGAGCGGTGGATCACCTGGTCGCCCCCGCCTTCCCCCGCGACTGAAAGCCACCCCCCTCGTCACGAGAACCCCTCTCCGCACGCCGCGATTGCAGTCGCGCGTCCGTCCTGATCGAGGGGGGGTCAGGGCCCGGCTTTGCGACGGGTCAGGGCCATTTCGTTTTGAATCGATTGCCGCCCGCCAGCTTCCCGCAAGGGTTGTGCAACCGGGGATTCGGCGTGCCTGTGGAAGTGCGTTGATCGGTTGCTCGGTGGCCTCAAGCGCCGGCCCGGCTTGAAGAAGGAGAGCGGAACGGGGCTTGGGACGGTTCGGGGCCGCGGGCGACGGTGGCGCGCCAGGTGGAAGCGGGCTGGCGAAGAGACGGGGAGAGCTGGTACTTGAGTCGAGGGTATTGTGGCTGCGGGGGGTCTGAGTTACATTGACGGCGTGATGCTGAGCGGCAAGGACACGAATGTGGGGTGGACGGTGCTGTTAGGCGATGCCCCGGGCTGTACCGATGACAAGCTGGAGGAGCGGCGGTACTACTGCCAGAGCTGGCGTGCCGATGTCGCGGCTCTGCTGAAGTCTGGCGCTGACGTGAGCGAGTGGGTCTGGTACTCGGCGTGCGGCGAGGCGATGGTGTACCCGTTTGTGAACGGGGATTTCGAAGCGGATGGCAATGTTGGATGCGCTGCTGTATTCTCTCTAGCCTTGCGCGTGACGTGAGGGCTGCTCGCACTCTACACGCGACACGAGAAAAATAAGCGATGAACCTCCATTCCAGCCCTCGACAACTCAGGCAATACTTGCTTACCGCCGGGTACAAGAGCAGCATTGGCGCGTTTATCGCCGGCGCTTCTCGGTCCTGCTCTTTCCCCGAAGAGTGGGACTCTGACGAGGAGTATCCACAGCGTGACGCCCTGTTTCGGGCGATCGTTTGGCCGGAGTCGATCGAGTCGATTTCGGTATGGCAACAGCTGTTCGCAGAGTTTACACTGAAGAAGCACAGCTTTCGTGGACACGACATAGGGGGATTGGGGATCTTTGACTGTTACTTGGGCCTTTCGATGCTGCAAGCGATGATTGTGAGCAACGAACTCACCGATGAGCTGGGCCTTGTAGATGCGGCTCTTCGCATTATCCAGCGGGACATGTGTGATTCGGGCATGGAGCTTCGTGTCGTGTTGCTTAGCGACATTGTCTTGCTGATCTCCAGAACGCCGCAGTTGAGTGAGTGCAAATATATCATCGACGCGCTTGCCTACATCGCTGACGTTGGTGTGCGCATGATGCAATACGTTGATTTACGCGAAACCACATGGCGGCGATCACAAAGGGGAGCACAAATCCTTCGCGACATCGATCACAGCGCTGTGGAGTGGCGTGAGACGTTCCTCGGGGAATTGCGACGCAAGTATGAGACCGATGGCGGCAGTCCTGAGGACTCACGGCCAGCAGGGTGTTGACCTCTAGCTGCGCCAGCGGCCGATGGGCCCGCTACCCCGGCCAAGCGCGGCGCGAAGTTCACGATGGGCGAGTTGAACCGGCTGATGCGGGCTCAGGAGGGGACGTTGACCTCGGGGAGCGTCGGGACGACCTGCCGCGATGAACGCTGGCGGTGTCGCCCTTGCCGTGTGTCGACCTCGATCGTTTGTCACTCACCGCCGCAAGAGTGTGGCGCGGGGCCGGTGTGCACAATCAGTTCCCACGACAACACCAGAGCGTGTTGTCGTGGCACCTGGGGAGAGGGGTCAGCAGCCAGCGTCCCAGCGTTGGAAGAAGAGGATCACGTCGTCCCCGTCGGTTGCGTTGTCGCCGGTGACGTCGGCGCTCGCCGCGCCCGTGTCCCATGCGAAGAAGAAGGCGATGACGTCGTCGCCGTCGACGCCGCCGTCGGCGTTGAAGTCGGCGAGGCAGGGGCAGGTTGATGGCGATGTGGCCACAGCGTGGGCGCCGGGTCCGACGCACATCGTGAAGCCGTTGCTGAAGCGGATGCTCAACCTCGTTGTGCCTGGGTTCCACGCGGCGTAGGTGCGGACGCCGTTTTTGATGAAGACCGCGTAGTGCGGGTGGTCCGCTGTGATCGTGGGGTCGACGAGGCCGACCCGGGCCATGGTCTTGATCCAGTGGACCATTTGAGCCTTGGTTTCGGGGGACTCTGGGTCGAAGGTGGGGTTCGCGTTCAGCCAGGTTTCCGCGGCGGCGGGGTCGAAGAGCGCCTGCGCGCAGCGGTGGACGGCCTGCCAGAGCGTGGGGGGGCCGCCGATCCGCTGGACCATCAGGTTCCAGCCTTTCTGGAGCATGTCGGGGCGAGCGCCGAGGTGGAGGTTTGCGGAGGTGATGGGGAGCAGGTTGATGCCGTGGATGTGTTCGGGTGCCGCGGAGAAGAACGTGCCGTAGGCGGCGCCGCTGTCCCAGACGATGCCGGCGATCTTGCGCGGGGCCGCGGCGGGGAAGACCTCGTTGTCGGCGTCGAACCAGTACTCGCGGATCGCGGCGGATTCGCTGGCGAAGAGGAAGAGGCCCAGGTCGCGGGTGCGGTCGTTGCGGGTTGCCGCGCCCCAGAGGGCGACGCCGCTGGCGAAGTTGATGGCTTCGGAGCTGGACTCCTGGTTGTTGCCCGCGCCGAAGCCCGCGTGGCCGGAGGCGTAGGAGAAGCCGCCGTAGGGGTCGATGGAGCGGAGGAAGGGGAAGCGGAGGTCGGCGCGGTCATCGTTCGCGGCGTCTTTGATCAGCAGGTCGACCATGCCGCCGTACTGCGTCGGCGCCGCCCAAGCGGGGTCCATGCGCGCGAGGGTTGCCGCGGCGTGGATGAAGTAGCCGTAGTGGAAGTGATGGTCGTTGAGTTCGCCGATGGAACCGAAGGAGCCGGGGTAGCCGAGGAGGGTGGACCAGGGTGTGTTGTACGCGAAGAAGCGGTCTTGGGGTGCGCCGGCGCGGTCCATGCGGAACCAGTCGAGGCGGAAGATCTCGCCGGGGTACGGGGTTTCGCAGGTGATGTAGACGTCGTGCAGACCGGTGAGCGAGGATGCCGCGGCGGTGAGGCCGAGAGCGACTTCGGCCCATGCGCCGCCATTGCCGCCGACGCCACCCTCGGCGACCACGGGGCCGGTCAGTGAGTCGACCCGCACACGGAGGAGCCCGCTGCCGCTGGTGACTGAGGAGTACATGAGGAGGAGGCGGTTTGCGGGTGATCCGGTGGAGAAGTCGAGGGCGTTGAACTTCAGGTAGTCGCCGCCGCCGATCTCGAAGACGCCCGAGCCGGTGGGCGTGGGGGCGATGGTGACGCCTTGCGATTGATCGAAGGACTCGGCCTCGACCTGCGCGAAGACGCTGCGAGTGGAGGAGCTGCCGCCGACGCGGAACCACTCGGAGAGTTCGTCGCGGAGGAAGGTGACGAAGCGTTGGCGCGCGGGTTCGTGTCCAGCCTGGGCGGCGAGGTCGGCGAGGAGTTCGATCTTCGCGTAGGTGCGGCCTGCGCCGTAGGTGTCTGAGCCGCCGCCGAGAGTGGGGGTGGTGTACTGGGTGTTCACGAGGCCGTAGAGCTCGGCGTCGGTGACTGCGCCGGTTTCGGGGAGGACGGGGAGGAGGCCGTAGATGGGGAGTGAGGCCGTGAATGAAGATGCGGTGGCGAGCTTCATGAAGCCGCGGGCGGTTGTGTATCCGGCGGGGCCGCAGGGGGTGGTGGTGTTGCGCCACTGGTGGCGGTAGAGGGCGATGAGGGGCGTGGTCTGCGTGCCTTCGCGGGCCTGGGTGGTGAAGGAGTAGGTGACGTCGACGCGCGAGGTGGCGCGCTGGTATTGCCATGACACGCGCGTGTCGGTGACGAAGGCGAAGGCGTGGGCTTCGAAGAGGTCGAGGGTGGCGGCGGTGGCGTCGGGGAGCGCGGCGACGGAGAAGAAGCCGCGGCCGGCGAGGGAGCTGCGGGCCTGGGTTGGGGTCAGGGTCCAAGTGGAGCCGGTGGGGGCGAAGATGCCGTAGGGGACGCCGCCGATGGTGACCCCGAGGGTGCGGCCGCGGTTGGCCCAGACGGTGGCGGCGCCTGGGAGGGTGTTGAAGGTGATGAGGGCGTCGGCGTTGGTGGTTTCGGCGTAGACGTAGGGCATGCCGCGGCCGAAGGTGGTTCTGAGGCGAGCGCCGCCGCTGGTCCAGGAGGTGGTGACGTCCCAGTCGCCGGCGCGTTCGACGCGCATGGTGGCGGTGGAGACGCCGGCGAGGCCGAGGCGGAGGCCGCGGCGGGTGTCGCTGAGTTCAAAGAAGTAGTCGCTGGCGGTGAAGATGGGTTGGCGGACGGAGGCGACCCAGAGGCCGGCGGCTTCGGCGCGGAGGCTGAGGGGGTGGGGGTGCATCGGCTGGCCGTAGGAGCTGTTGGGGTATCGGTGCCAGACGAGGGACGACCACCAGGCGTTGGTGGGGACGGGGCCGGAGAAGTTCGCGGCGACGACGGGCGAGATGGGTGCGCCGGTGGAGTTCGAGGGGAGTTCGAGGCCCGCTGGGACGGAGGAGTAGTAGGAGCCTTGGCCGATTTGCGAGACGGGTTGCGCGCGGCACTCAAGGCAGAACGCGAGAGTCGCGAGGGCGTAGAGAACAACTCGTCCAAGGCTCATGGGGTGGCTCCGTGCGGGGGTTGCGAGGAAAGGTAGGGGTTGCCGGGCGCGGGGCTCATCTTGATGGCGGGCGATCGCGTCCTTTCGGGCACGGATTTCGACGGTTCAACAAGGATCACGGGAACGCCGGGCGAAGGTCGCCCTTGGCTACGAGCACCGCTCTCGCGGTGCGAGCGCGAGGCCTGGTTGCTTCCGGGGGTGTCGTCGCAAAGCCTCCTTCACCGCCCGGCTACAAACGCCCAGCCCGTTGGGCTGAAGAGTGAAGGGGCGGTCGGCGAGTCGGTTTGAGTCGAGGCGATCGTGCGATTGCCTTGGTGCTGATGAAGGCTCGGACGTCGGAGCGTTCCTCGCGGCTACCTGTTGGCGTCCCAGAGCGCGAAGAAGCGGATCACGTCGTCTCCGTCGACGCCGCCGTCGCCCGTGTAGTCGGCGTGGGGATGCGAGCTGTCCCAGGCGGCGAAATAGTCGATCACGTCGTCGCCGTCGATGCCGGAATCGCCGTTGAAGTCGGCGGTGCGGCAGCCGTGGAGGACGATGCGCACGTCGTCGACGCCGGCCTCGACGATCGATCCGGGCGCGAGGTCGCGGGCGCGGAACCGCACGCGGGTCGTGGCGGTGGGGGGGGCGGTTTCGCCGAAGGGGACGGAGAGCGTCCACCACGCCGCACGGTTCTCGCTGACGAGTGCTACCTGCGCCCAGGAGGCTCCGTCGTCGCGGGAGATTTCGACGGGCATCGAGTCGAGATTCGGGCTCGCGCCCGCGTTGTTGGAGTACCAGATGCTGCAGCGGAGTTCGGCGCCGGTGACGACGAAGCCGCGCGGGCCGCTCGCGTCGATCAGCGGCGACGTCAGGGTGGTCGTGCCGCCATCGACGTCGTTTGCTCCCACGGCCCCCCCGGACGCGCCGGTCACCCAGCAGATGGTTCCGACCTCGCTCGCGTCGTCTTCCGGTTGGGCGGCGGTGCCGACCGGGTCCGCACGCTGCCAGGTGCCGGCGGTCGCGTTGTCGCCGGGGGCGCCGACGCTCCAGCCTCGGTCGGTCTCCATGGTGTCGCTGAAGATGGTCGAGGACCCGAGCGTCAGCGCGACGAAGGTGGTCGCGGGTGCTCCTTCTGGGAGTCGTGCGACGCTGCCGTCGGCGGCGAGCGCTTCGAAGTACCACTGTGTCTGCTCGCCGCAGACCGCGCCGGTCAGCGTGGCCGAGAGGGTGTCGACGCCGGTCATGGGCAGCGCGTTGAACGAGCCGGAGGAGCCGTGGCGCCAGTGGATGGACGCGCCGCCCGGCGCGAGCGTGGACGTGCCGGGGCGGATGCGCACGCGCGCGGCGAAGGTCGAGCCCTCGGCGACCGAACCGATCGCATCATCTGGCGTGCTGAGCAGGAGGGGTTTGCGGATGGTGTCGGCGAGCACGAAGACGGCCTCGAAGTTCTCCTCGGCGGTGGGGAGGATCTGGTCCGCGGGGAGCACGAAGCCGGTCTGGCCGCGGTCGCGGAGTTCGATGGTCATGCCGAGGATGTTGCGCTCGCCGTAGCTCCAGTCGTGGGCGCCGCCGCTTGCGGGGTAGATCGTCGTGTAGGTTGGACCGGCGACGTAGGTCATGCCGTGCACACCAGTCAGCGCGGAGACCATGTCGGCACCGATGTCGGCGAAGAGATCAGCGTCGGGCGGGAGATCGATGGTGTACCCGTAAGGTGTGAGCACGAGCTGCGAGAACGAGTGGAAGTCGATGTGGGCGCGAAGGCGGGGGTTGGCGATCACGAAGTCGCGGAAGATCTGGGTCTCGGGTTCGCTGAAGGCGCTCGTGCCCCGGTAGATGTCGGACCCCGGATCGGTGCTCGCCCCTTCGCCGCCCCAGCCGAAGCCGAAGTTGCGGTTGAGGTCCACGCCGGTGGTGCCGTTCGCGTTGGGTCTGCGGTTCTTCCGCCAGAGCCGGTTGTTGGTGTTCGCCCAGGTGAACTCGTACCCGTCGACGTTCTGGACGGGGATCACGATGATCTCGACGTCCTCGAGGAGTTCGGCGATGCGGGGCTCGGCGGCGTACATCTCGATCATGCGATCGGCGATGTACATCGTGGTCATGGGGCTCACCCACTCGCGGGCGTGGATGCCGCCGGCGTACACCGCGGCTGGGCGTGAGTCGCGCGGGTTGCCGGGCGTCGCCGGGCCCGTGAAGCGGATGCCCTTGACCTGCCGACCCTCGAGGCTGTTGCCCACGACGAACGTGGAGGCCAGGCCGTCGCTGGTGGCGGCGAGTTCGTCGAGCTTCGCGTTGATCTCGGAAAGGGTCTTGTACGTGGTGAACCAGGAGGCGTCGCGGTCGAGCCGTGCCGCGCGGATCTGCGCCTGCTCCGCGTCGATCAGGGTCTGGACGTTCTCGATGCGAACCTCGCAAGAGAGCCCGAGCTGTTCGAGTGCGGCCTGTTGCTGGAGGGTGACCTGCACGTCGATCGGGCCCAATCCGGTCCGGCAGGACCAGACGTTGGTTGCGATCGTTGAAACCGCGAGGAGTTCTGATGGAGTGCGGGGGCTCACTCGAACGACGCGGTGACCTTCGAAGGGGCCGACCTGAGCGAGGGCGCTGCTCGCGGCGAGCAGTGCGGCCAGAGCAAGACGGTGAGCGGGCGTGTGGTTCATGGTGCCTCCGGGTTTAATGTGCGTGGCAGCCGGGTTCAGCGGCCCGAGTCCCACAGTGAAAAGAAGAGGATCGCGTCGTCTCCGTCGACCGCGCCGTCGCCGGTGTAGTCGGCCTGGATCAGGCCCGCGTCCCAGGCGACGAAGAACCCGATCACGTCGTCGCCGTCGATGCCGGCGTCTCCGGTGAAGTCGCCGGTGCGGCAGCCGTCGAGGACGATCGAGAAATCGTCGACCGCGGCTTCGACGGTCGAGTCTCCGGAAGCGTCGCGCGGGCGGAATCGGAACCGCATGCGGTCGGTGGGTGCCTGGAAGTCTTCGACGCGGACGCCGAAGGTCCACCAGTTTCCGACGCTTTGTGTCACTACCGCGGCCTGGGTCCAGTTTGCGCCCGCGTTGAAGGACAACTCGAAGAGCATGGCGTCGGCGTTGGGGTTTGGCCCGGTGTTGGTGGAGAACCAGAGTTGGCACTGCACGCGGGTGTTCCAAACACGGAAGCCGCGCGGCGGCCTCGCGTCGATTACCGGCGAGGTGAGGGTTGTTCTTCCGCCGTCGATGTCGTTGGCGTCGGCAGCGCCGGTGACCCAGCAGCGAACTCCGGTTGGCGTGGTGTCGTTGTCGGGCTGGGCGATCGTTCCGACCGGGTCGGCCCGTTGCCAGAAGCCGGCGGTCGCGTCGTCGTCGGTCGCGCCGACGGACCAGCCGCGGTCGGTTTCCATGTCGTCGAAGAACGGTGTGAGGCTCCCGAGTGGGGTGGTCTTAAAGACCGTCGCGGGTGCACCGGCGGGCAACTTGGCGACGCTTCCGTCGGCACCCGTCGCTTCGAAGTACCACTCGAGCTCGCCGCTGCAGGCGGGGCCCGAGAGCGGGGCGGTCCACGGCGAGCCGCCGGTCATTGGAGTGGATGAGAACGCGCCCGCCGCGCCGATGCGCCAGCGGAGCGTGGGGGCGGTCGCGGCGAGGGTCGTCGTTCCCGGGCGGACGAGCAGGCGGACGTTTGCGGTCTGGCCGTCGCGCAGCTGCGAGAGTTCGGCGTCGGGCGTGCTGAGGAGCAGTGGGGAGCGTGCCGCGTCCATCAGAACGAGCGCGGCCTCGAACCACTCCTCGGCGGTGGGGATGATCTGGCTGGCGGGGAGGAGGAAGCCGAACTGGCCGGTGTCGCGCAGCTCGGCGGTCATGCCGAGGATGTTGCGGTCGCCGTAGGTCCAGTCCTTTGAGGCCCCGGCCGCGGGGTAGAGGAGCGAGTAGGCCTGACCGTTTGCGTACGTCGAACCGTGGACGCTCCGGATCTCGGCGGCCATTTCGTCGGTCAGGCGCTCAAAGAGGGCGGCGTCGGGCGGCGGCGCGGCGGTGTAGCCCCACGGGGTCAGCAGGTACTGGCCGTAGGAGTGGATGTCCACATGGGTTCGGATGCGCGGGTTTGCGGAGACAAAATCGCGGAAGATCTGCGTCTCGGGCTCGCTGAAGGGCCCCGTGCCGCGGTAGGTTTCCTCGATCGGATTGGTGCCCGCGCCGGGTCCGCCCCACTGGTATCCGAAGTTGCGGTTGAGGTCGACGCCGAAGGTGCCGTTGCCGTTGTTCCGCCGGTTCTTCCGCCAGTTGCGGTTCACGGGGCTGGCCCAAGTGAACGCGTACCCGTCCGCGTTTTGCACGGGGATCACGATGATTTCGACGTGGTCGAAAAGGTCGGCGATGCGCGGGTCGGTCTCGCGTCGCTCGAGCATCGTGTCGGCGAGGTACATCGCCGTCATGGGGCTGATCCACTCGCGGGCGTGGATGCCGCCCGCGAAGAGCGCGGCGGGGCGCGCGTTGCGCGGGTTGCCGGGGCGGTCGGGACCGGTGAAGCGGATGCCGCGGACTTGCCGGCCTTCGAGGGTGTTCCCGACGATGAAGGTCGTGGCCAGTCCGCCGCTGACCGCGGCGAGCTGATCGAGTTTTGCGTTGATCTCGGCGAGGTTGCGGTATGTGGTGAACCACGCCGCGTCGCGGTTGAGGTGGGCTTCGCGGATCTGCTGCGACTCGTCGTCAACGAGTGCTTGCACGTCCGGGACCCGCACGACGCAGGTGAGCCCGAGCTGCTCGAGCGCGGCCTGCTGCGCCGGGGTCACTTGAACGTCGATGGGCCCCTGGCCCACGCTGCACGACCAGACGCTGGTCGCGATGCTCGAGACCGCGAGGAGTTCGGAGGCGGAGCGGGGTGCGACGCGCACGACGCGATGGCCTTCGAAGGGTCCTGTCTGCGCGGGCGAGCTGTAGCCGATGAACCCGCACGCGGCCAACGCGATCAACACATGACGCCGTCCCATCGCAACCCCTGATTCTCCCCCGATCACTTGTGGAGATTGTGACCGCAAGCCGGTCGGGTTGCAAGATTTCATTTGTGATGGCGTGCGACTTCTCGGGCGTTGTCGCGGGGCCGCGTGATACGCTTGTGCCATGGCAAGCCCGCTCGCGACCATCCTTGGTGTGCTGGTGCTCGGAGCCGCGGTGCGCGGTGCGGTCCCGTCTCTTCCGAACGATCCCGAACCAACTACTCCGGAGGCCCTCGTGTTTCCCACCGCCGCCGTTGCCGCAGATCACACCCTCGCATCTCAAGCGGGGCTTGAGGTGCTTAGGGCCGGGGGCAACGCGGTGGACGCCGCGGTGGCGACGAGTTTCGCGTTGTCGGTGGTGAGGCCGTATTCGTGCGGGATCGGTGGGGGCGGGTTTATGGTGGTGTTCTTGAAGCACCACCCGAGGTTGGCGGAGCTGACCGCTGGCCGGGGCGGGGTGCTGACGACCTGTATCAACTACCGCGAGACTTCGATCGGCGCGATGGGGCCGGAGTTTTTCGAGAAGGACGCGGACCCCGATGCGGCGACCCGTGGAGGCAAGGCGGTCGCGATTCCGGGGCATGTTGCGGGGATGCTGCACGCGCTCGAGAAGTACGGGGTGCTGCCGCGGGAAAAAGTGCTCGCGCCGGCGATCAGGTTGGCCGAGGCCGGGTACGCGGCGGATGCGCACTACGTGTCGAGTTCGCAGGAGATCATCGAGTGGATCAACGGTGCGCCGGGGCGGGCCGAGCGCTTCCCGGATCTGTGGAACCGGCTGCTGATGAAGGGGCAGGTGAAGGTCGGTGATCACATCGACATGACCGGGCAGGCGAAGGTGCTGCGGGCGATCGCGGCGGAAGGAGCGCGGGCGTTTTACCGCGGGCCGGTGGCGGATGCGATCGTGAAGGCGGTTCGCGCAGATCAGGGGCTGATGACGCTCGATGACCTGCGCGGGTACGCGGTCGAGGAGCGTGCGCCGCTGGTGACGTCGTTCCGCGGCGACACGGTGCTCTCGATGCCGCCGCCGAGCAGCGGGGGGATTGTGCTCGCGCAGGTGCTGGGGATGATCGAGGCGCGGGAGGCGGACTTCACGCGGATCGTCAAGACCAACGGGCACAACAGCCCGGAGTACATCCACTTCGTGGCGGAGGCGAGCAAGCACGCGTTCGCGGATCGGGCGCGGTGGATGGGCGATCCGAACTTTGTTGATGTGCCGGTGAAGAGCCTGCTGAGTGCCGCGTACATCGCGGATCGGGCGGCGCAGATTGACCTCACGCGCGTACTTCCTACGGATCAGTACGGGACCGCCGAGCCGCTGCCCGAGGATCACGGGACGAGCCACCTGTGCGTCGTCGACGCGTGGGGGAATTCGGTTGCGTGCAGCGAGACGATCAATCTGGTGTTTGGCTCGCTGGTTTCGGTCGAGGAGTATGGGTTCATTCTGAACGACACGGTGGATGACTTCTTGACGCGCACCGGGGAGCCGAACGCGTTCGGGCTTGACCACGCCGCGCTGAACAAGCCTGAGCCCGGCAAGCGGCCGCTCTCGTGCATGTCGCCGACCATTGTCGTGAACGATGCGCCGGATGCGAGCGTGCCGGCGATCTCGCGGGTGCCGAAGCGGCCTGGTGAGTTGTCTGGCGGCGCGCGGGTCGTGTTCATCGGCGGGGGTTCGGGGGGGCCGCGGATCATCAGTGGGACGATCCAGGCGACGCTGAACTCGATGGTGTTCGGGATGAGCTCGGCCGAGGCGCTCGCGAAGCCGCGGTTTCACCACCAGTGGCACCCGGACGTGCTGCAGTTGGAGAAGGAGCTGCGCGGCACGGAGACCGAGGCGGTGCTGAAGAGTCGGTACGGGCATCAGACCGGGCCGCGGGATCCGGTCGCGGCGGTGCAGATCATCCGGGCGGTGGATGGCGGGTGGTCGCCGGCATCGGATCCGCGCAAGGGCGGGGCGCCGGCGGGGTATTGATCGCTTCTCGGCCCCAGAATCTCGCGGCGGTCGGGTTTGGGCGGGGTATATTGAGTGCAGGAGTACGCTCGGGCACGGACGCCACGGGAGATCCGTGATGCGTTGGTGCGCTGTGGCCTTGGCCGGAATCGTGATGTGTGGTTGTTCGTCGACGATTCAGCGCCGACCGATGGCACCGATGGTATCGAGCGAGGCGGGTGAGGCGGGGGTGTTCTCGCCGCTGGCGCTTGATGAGGCCGATTCGGGTTTGTTGGCGCGGAACGACGCGAGGCTCGGCGCGGGTGGGGGCTTCGACGCGTCGGCGGGTGCGCAGGTGCCGGACATGCGGGCGTCGCGGCGGGTGCGGCTGAGCACGGACTCGGCGACGTACATGTACTACACGGGGCGTGTGGAGCGCGAGTAGCGGGTTGCTGTTACGGCGCGGTCGTTCGGCCAACACGCTTCGGTGAGGAACCCGCCCTCGCGCGGGAAGGGTCACGTGTTTGCGGGAGCACGCCCTACGGGGTGCGGGACCGAAGCTCGCGGCTTTCCGGGGGTGCGTCGCAAAGCCGACGCGACGCCCCGGCTACATTCGTTCACGCCTCCGGCGTGCAGCAAGACCAGGATGCGCCGCGCTGATCGTGGCCGTTGATGCAAAAATAGAAACGCCCGGGCGGGCACGAGCCCAACCCGGGCGTGGAACTCAGGATGCACGAACCCTGCTCGGCCTGCGAGCGACGCGGCGTTGAGAGGCACGAATCAACGCCGCGTGCTCGGGCCTGATACTCAGTCGTGGATCGCGGACGTTGAGGGCAGCTCCGCCGTCCTCAGGTTGATGGTCGTGTCGATCCGGAAGTTGGACTGGGTGCGGTGGCGTTCGGCGAAGAAGAACTTGAGGTCGTAGACGAGGCCGTCCTGGAGCCAGTTGAGGCGGTCGAGTTCGACGGACTGGCTGATGGCGCTGTGGATGCCGCCGATGTCGATGACCTTCTTGCCGTCGATGAAGACCCAGACGTCGTCGTCGCCGGTGAAGGTGAAGACCTGGCCCGTGCCGCGCTTGTAGACGAACTCGGTGCCGAGTTCGAAGCTGAAGTGGAAGTTCTTGTTGTCGCCGCGGGAGTTGCCGAAGAGTTCGTTGTTGATGGGGAAGAACCCGCCGAGCGCGGAGAACCGTGCGTCGGTGCGGTCGTTGAAGGTGTAGGTGTTGGTCCCCTGCTGGCGGACGAGGGTGAGGTCCAACTGGCGGCTCATGTTCACGCCGGAGGCATCGCGGAACCACTGGCGGAGGCTCTCCGCGCTGGCGACCTGCCCGCCGGCAGAGGTGGCGAGTGAGCCGGCGACGTCGCCGGTTCGG
>JBMOHX010000052.1:0-15064 GCA_049317625.1 Phycisphaerales bacterium | reverse complement strand
GGTTCGATCAGCAGCACCTGGCCCTTGAGGTCAAAGCAGTCGCCCTCGAGTTCCTTGGCGAGTTCCATCTCGATCCGCAGCGTCGCACCCGGCTTCACAAACCGACCGTACTTCAAGGCCCGAACGCGGCCCAGGACGTGCCGAGATTTCCCGTCGCCCTTGGCCTCGACGAGCAACCGCCGCGAGGCCTGCACCATGCACTCGAGCATCATCACGCCCGGCAAGACCGGGAACGTCGGAAAGTGATCCTGGAGGTACTCCTCCGCGAGGCTCACCTGCTTCAGCGTGACGATGCGCGTCGGGGAGACTTCGATCACGCGGTCGACGAGCGAGAAGTGCATCGGGGCCTCACAGTCTGTAGTCGGCCGGCACCGCGCCGTGCGTGGCGCGAATCACCGAGCGGATCCCGCCGCGGCCTTTCCAGTCGGACTTCACCACGAGCCACACGGGGTTCATGACCGCGGCAAGGTCATCTCGGATGCGGTTGGTCACCGCCTCGTAGAAGATCCCCTCGTTGCGGAACGACTGGTAGTACATCTTCAGGCTCTTGAGCTCCACGCACGTCCCGCCCTTGCCGGCGGGCATGGGCTCGAAGCGGATCGTGATGACGCCAAAGTCCGGATGCCCCGTCTTCGGGCACGTCGAGGTGAACTCCTCGGCGATGTGCTCGATCACGAAAGGCGTGTCGCTGGGAGCGGGGAAGACTTCGAGGAGTGATGGGGTGGGCATGGGGAAATGTGCAAAGCGAAAAGCGAAAAGCAGCAAATAGGAAGAAGAACAGAGTACTACTGGAAGCGGCCTATGAGTTCCATGATTTGGGGTTGGTTGCGCTCCAACTGGAGCGAGCGGCGCCACGACTCGATCGCCTGCTTGCGGGCCTGATCGTTGGTCTGGCCGCTGAAGTGCCACTCGTTGATCAGACACACGCCCACGCCGTTCAGCGCGGGGAAGTGGTTCGGATCAATCTCCAGAGACCGCCGGAACGACGCGAGGCTGTCGCTGTAGCGCCGCAACTTGAACTGCGCAAACCCGAGGCGTTCGTTCGCGATCGCGGTCGGTTCGGTCTTGACAAGCTGTTCGAGTGTGTTGGTCATCTCCTCGAACTTGCCGACCTTGCCGAGGCTGTCGGCCAGGTTCAGCAGAAGAGGCGCGGAGAGTTCGGCCAGTTCCGACGCCTGCTGGAGCTCGATGATCGCCGCCTCGTGCTGGTTCAGGTCCCTGTACGCCGCCGCGAGATTGATGCGGGCCGCGCCGTCCTTGGGCTTGAGCTCCACTGCGCGCCGCGCGTACGGAAGCGCCTGCGCAGGCTCCCCGAGCTGCACGTACGCCGTCCCGAGATTCAGGTTCGCGTTGAAGTCGTCGGGCTTGATGATGAGCGCCCGGATGTACGCCCGCACGGAATCGCCGACGCGGTTCAGCAGCTGGAGCGAGAGGCCGTGGAGGTACTGGGCGTCGAAGTTCTGCGGTTCAATCTCGGCCGCCGTGGCGTAGCGTCGCTCCGCGCTCACGTACTCGCCCTTCTGGCGGTAGATGTCCCCGGCACCCAGGTACGCGGTTGTCATCCTCGGGTTCACGGAGATGGCGCGCTCGAACTCGGCGAGCGCCTCCTCGTACTTCCCCTTTGCTTCCAGATCACGCCCCTTGGCCACCGCCGAAGACGCCGCGCCCTCCTCGGGCGGGGTCACGATCGCGGGCGCGCGGCCGTCGTTCTCGGGAGCGACCCGGGCTGGTTCACGGCCCGGGTTGTTCAGGCCGACCGCGTTGTCGAGCGACTGGCAGCCGCCCACGCCCATCACAAGGCACGCGGCGGTCGCCGCCGCACCGGCATATCGAAGTTGTCCCATTGGCACTCCAACCGACCGACGCCCATACTCCCGAACCCCGCAGACGTTGGTCGAGCCCGCCGCGGAATCACGTCAATCGAGGGATTATGGCACGGTCAGGGCCCCCGCGTCGTCTACCGAGCGGCTTTCCGCCCCGACCGGCGGGCCGGCTTGCCCTCGGGGGCCATGAGAGACTTCAGCCGCGCGACGTTCATCGCGTCCAGAGGAGTGCCGTCGTCCTGCTCGCGGTCGTCCTTCGGGGTCTCCATGATCTTGGGGACTCCCGCGAACGCGGGGTGATTCACGACGAACGCAAAGCCGCTCCCACGCAGCTTCGCGGCATCAAACCGGCCCTCGCCCGTGTGCGCCGCTGCCCCGCCGCCGATCCACCCCTCCCCGATGTGCTCGTGGCGGTCCAGCTTGCTGCCAAGCTTGCCCTTGCTGTCGTTGACGTGCCAGACCTTGAGGTTCCTCTCGCCGCAGACCCTGTCAAACTCGGCGAGGCAGGCGCGGGCGCTCTCCTCGGTCGACATGTCGTATCCAAAGGCGTGCATGTGGCATGTGTCGAGGCAGAACCCGATGCGCTCGGGCGAGCCCGTCGCCGCGCCGATCCGCTCCCGCAACGAGGCGAGGTGCTCGAACGGGCCGCCGATCGTGCTCCCCGCGCCGACGGTGCCCTCGAGGCACGCCACGGTCTTGAACCCCGCGGTCCGCTTGAACAGCTCCTTGTACGCCGCGGCGATCCGCGCAAGCCCTTCCTCAAGCGTCCAGTTCACGAAGGAGCCGGGGTGATGAACCAGGAACGCGATGCCGAGGGCCTCGCAGCGTTCCAACTCGTCTGTCATCAGATCGACGCTCTTGCCGAAGAGCTCGTCGCTGCACGACGCGAGGTTGATGAGGTACGAGGCGTGGGAGACGATCCGACCGCGCCACCCAAGCCGATCGATCTCCGCGTTCCACTCCGAAACAAGCGCCGGATCGAGAGGCTTCGCCTTCCACTGTTGCTGGTTCTTCGTAAAGACCTGCACGGTGTCCAGCCCCAGCTCCTGCGCCTCGCGGAGAGCGTTCAGCATGGAACCGGCGATGGAAAGATGGGAGCCGAACATGGGAAAGCTCAAAGCAGCAAAGCAGCAAAACAGCAAATGAACCGGCATCAAAGGTGCCTGGACGCCGGACCGAACCCAGCTTGGGCGATCGGCCCAAGGTGAGCGCCCCCCGGCACACCTATAGTGTACGGCCCCGACTTCTTTTCCGCATTTGCTGCTTTGCTGCTTTGCCATTTGCGAATTTGCCCTCTCCCATGCCCCAGCCACGCAAACTGCACGACGAGTACTTCAAGAAAGCCAAGAGCGAGGGGTACGTGGCCCGCTCGGCGTACAAGCTGACCGAGATCAACGAGAAGAAGTTCCTGGTCAAGAAGGGCCGGTACGTCCTCGACTGCGGGTGCGCGCCCGGCTCGTGGCTTCAGGTCGTTGAGGAGATCATCGGCCCAGACGGCCTCGCCCTGGGCATCGACTTGCAGGACGTCAGAACCGAGTTCGGCCCGACCGTGAAGGTCCTGAAGGAAGACGTCTTCGCCTTCGACCCGACCCCGTACATCGAGCACATGGGCCGTCAGTTCGATGTGGTGCTCAGCGACATGGCACCAAACACCTCCGGTCACGGCGACGACTTTCTGTCCGTGAGGCTCTGCCGACGCGTGCTGGACCTCCTGCCGAAGGTGCTGCGGCCCGGCGGCCACCTGTGCATGAAGGTGCTCGAAGGCGAAGAGTTCCCGGCGCTGCTCCGCCAGACACGGGCGTTGTTCAGGGACGGGGGCGCGCTCAAGCCCAGGGCCAGCCGCGAGATCTCCCGTGAGACGTTTATCTGGGCGAAGGGGTACACCGGGCCTTCCGAAGCGCCCGGCAACCAGGCATGACCCTGCTCGCGCCCAGCGCGGCCATCGTCGGCGCGGCGGTCGCGTGCTCCGCTCTTCTCCTGCTGTACATCCTCAAACTTCTCCGGAGCCCGTTGCGCGTCAGCAACATCCGGTTCTGGCCGGTGGCGGACGAGGACACGCAGGTCAACGCGCCCTTCCGGGCGATCCGGCCGTCGTGGCTCTTCCTGCTCCACCTGCTCGTTCTCGCGCTCGCGGTGCTGGCCATCGGCCGGCCGACCATCGTGCTCGACACCCCGGGCGGCGACCGCGTCTTTCTCCTGCTCGACGTTTCGGCCTCCATGGGAGCGGTCGATCCGGGTGAATCAGAGACCCGGCTCGAGCGTGCCAAGCGGCGCGGCATGTCCCTGGCTTCGACGATCCTGCGCTCGGGCCGGCAATCGGTCTGCGTGATCCCGTTTGCCGCGTCCGCACAGGCCGTGACCGCGTTCACCACCTCCAACGGGGCCGTGCGGGCCGCGATCGCCGACGCCGCGCAGACCGACCAACCGGGCGATCTCGGCGCCGCGCTGGCCGTGGCCGGCGCGCTGGTCGGTGACTCCGAGCGGTCCGGCGCGACAAGCATCATCCTGCTGAGCGACGGCGCGTTCGCGCGGCCCGAGTCGGTGTCGCAGCGAACCCTGACCGCTCCGTGTCCGCTCGCCTTCGAGCGGATCGGTCCCGAGGCAGCGGGGCCGCTGAACGCCGGGATCGTCGCGATCTCCGCGCGTCGGGACCCCGCGGACCCGGTGATGGTGCGTGTGTTCGCGGAAGTCTCCGCGACCCCCGAGTACCCGCGGAACCTGCCGTTCACACTCGCGCTCGACGGAAACCCTCTGCTGAGCCGGACCGTCGCTGTACCGCCCGCCGAGTTGGGCGGGCGCGTCGCGCTTCCGCTCACCGTTCGAGCCCCCGAGGGCGGCGTGCTCACGATCACACTGGGCACCCCCGATGCGCTGACCGCAGACGACACCGCGTCGCTGGTCCTGCCCCGGCCCCCGAGCCCCCGGATCGTGCTCGTCCAACCCCGCGGCCCCGCGGTCGCCGGGGCCGCGCCTGCCGACTGGCTGCTGGGAGACGTGCTCGAAGAGCTGCGTCCGGCTTCCCTTCGCCGCATGATGCCCGCGGACTTCGCGGCGAACCCGCCCGGCCCCGATGCCGCCGACCTGATCGTGCTCGACCGAGTCGCGGTGGAGAAACTCCCCGCGATCCCCTCGCTTTCCTTCGGGGGAGTGCTCGGACTTCCGGGTCTCGCGTCCGAGCGACTCGATCAGCCCTTGGTCACGCCCGCGGTGGTGTGGGACAGAGAACACCCGTCGCTCAACGGGCTGTCCCTCGATGCGCTGCTCGTCGAGCAGCGAACCGAACTCCGCCCGGGCGCGGACTCGCAATGGAAGTGGATCGTGAAGGGCACGCGCGGCCCGCTCGTGGTTTCGGGAGAGATCGACGGCGTCCGGCGTGTGGTCTGCGGGTTCGAGCTCTCCCTCTCGAACTGGCCGCTGATGCCCGAGTTCCCCATCTTCGTTGCATCGGCCGTGGACTATCTCACACACCGAGAAAGCGCTTCGGTCGGAGCGGGGTTCACGACCGCGAGGCCGGTGCGTCTGCGAGCATCGGGGCCGGGTGAAGTCGTCCTGACCGGTCCGGGCACCCTCCGGGCGAAGTCGACGGGGAACGAAGAGGTTTCATTCGGCCTTGCTTCACGGGTGGGGCTGTACGCCGCGAGCGGCGCAGACGCCCGCTTCGCCGCGGTGAACCTTGTCGATGAGACCGAGAGCTTGCTCGCGTCACCGCTCGAACTGAGCGTGGGAGACGCGGTGGTGCGGGCCGCCGCCCCGGGAAAGGCGCAGAAGGAACTATGGCCTCAGCTCCTCGCGGCGTTGGCCGCGCTGCTGATGGTCGAGTGGGTGGTCTTCGGCTTCAAGGCCCGGGTGTAGGGTTACTCGGCGGACTCGCGGTCGCGGGTCTGCCGATCCGCCCGGCGGCGCATCGACTCATCGAGGATCTTCTTGCGGATACGGATGGTCTTGGGCGTGAGCTCGACGAGCTCGTCGTCCTCGATGTACTCGAGCGACGCCTCGAGGCTCATCTTGCGGGCGGCCTTGAGCACAACGGTCTGCTCCTTGTTGGCCATGCGCATGTTGGTGAGGTGCTTGAGTCTGGTGCAGTTGATGGTCAGATCGTTGTCGCGGTTGTGCTCGCCGACGATCATGCCGCTGTAGACCTTCTCGCTCGGGGTGACGAACATCACGCCGCGATCGGCGAGCTGCTCGAGCGCGTAGGTCGTCACCGGGCCGGTCTCGAGGCTGATCAGCACACCCATGGGGCGGTGGGGGATCTCGCCGGAGACCGGTTCGAACCGCAGGAAGGAGTGGTGCATGATGGCCTCACCCTGGGTTGCGGTGAGCACCTTGCCGCGCAGGCCGATGAGGGCACGAGAGGGGATCTCGAACCGGAGGTGCGTCGTGGTCGCGCCGCGCCCTTCCATCTTCTTCAACTCGGCCTTGCGCTGGCCGAGGAGTTCCATCACCGAGCCCACGGTCTCGTTCGACGTGTCGATCACCAGTTCTTCGATGGGCTCGGACTTGACACCGTCGATGTCCTTGATGATGACCTCGGGCTTGCCAACGGCGAGCTCGAAGCCCTCGCGGCGCATGGTCTCGATCAGGATGCCCAGGCTCAGAACGCCTCGGCCGGAGACCATGAACTCGTCGGCCGTCCGACCCGGATCGATGCGCATCGCCACGTTCTTCTCGAGCTCCTTGTGGAGGCGCTCGCGGATCTGGCGGCTGGTGACGAACTCGCCCTCTTGGCCGGCGAAGGGGGAGTCGTTGATCTTGAACATCATCGTCATGGTCGGCTCGTCGACCTTGACCGGGGGAAGAGCGACGGGTGCCTCCGGATCGGCGATGGTGTCGCCGATGTCCACGCTCTCGAGACCCACGATGGCGCACAAGTCGCCGGCGTCGACCGACTGCACTTCCTGCCGCTTGAGCCCCACGAACTGCAGCAACTGGCCGACCTTCGTGTAAACCAGCTTGCCGTCGGCCTTCATCACGCACACCTGAGCGCCGGCCTTGATACGGCCGTTGAAGACGCGCCCGATGCCGATGCGCCCGACGTACTCGTTGTAGTCGATGTTCGTGATGAGCGTCTGAAGGGGCTTGCTCGTGTCCGCGGGGGGCGCGGGCACGTGCTTCACGATGGCCTCGAAGACGTCGCGGAGGTCCAGGGGGCGGGGCTCGGGGATCGGCCACTGGCTGCTGCCCCAGCCGTCGCGCCCGCAGCAGTACACCACCGGGAACTCCAGCGCAAGCTCCTCGGCACCGAGCTCGACCAGCAGGTCAAAGACCTCGTTCACGACCTCTTGGACGCGCTGATCCTGACGGTCGATCTTGTTGACGATCACCACCGGCCGCAGACCCAGCTCCAGCGCTTTCGCCAGCACGAACTTGGTCTGGGGCATGACGCCCTCGGACGAGTCCACCAGGAGGCAGCACCCGTCGGCCATACGCAGCACACGCTCCACCTCGCCGCCGAAATCGGCGTGGCCCGGTGTATCGAGGATGTTGATCCGGTAGACCTTGTTGTCGAGGCCGGTATACGACACCGCGCAGTTCTTGGCGAGGATCGTGATGCCGCGCTCACGCTCGAGCGGGTTGCTGTCCATGATCAGACCGTGCTGCCCACCCTCGAGCTTCTCGAGCTCGCCCGCCCGGAAGTTGCCGGACTGCTTCAGCAGGTTGTCGACCATCGTCGTCTTGCCATGGTCGACGTGCGCGATGATCGCCACGTTCCGGATCGTGTGGTTCCGCGGTGTGGTGTCCTGGTCCGCGCCTGATTCCTGCGTGTTCGTCTGCGTGCTCATTGCGATGCTCTTCCTGGCGCCTCGACCCGCCGAAACAGGATCACCCTGCTCGCGGCCCGGTTCGGACCCGTTGGTGATCCCGACTCCCCGATACTGATTGTGCCGCCGCTTCTCCGCGGCGACGACCCTGACACTGTAGGCGCAGCCCCCTCCGATTCCCCGAACACGTCCTCCCAGACCCTACTTCTGCGCGCAGATCGGCCCGCTCGAGGCTCTTTTCCTGGCGTCACGCCAGCGCCGAGGCACATTCGGTGTGACCGCCGCACGGACGCGAAGAACGGTTGATCGGGGGTTCCGGAACGGATCCCCAGTCGCTCGCTCCTCACTCCCGCGGCCGAGGAGAAGAAGAGATGAAGATTTCCGCTGCTATCGCCGCGCTCGCATCGGCCTGCGTTATCGCCCCCCTCGCCTCGGCCGACATCTTGGCGTACCGCACCACCTTTGAGAGCGGTGCACTCGGCTCCGAGTGGAGCGCCAACAGCGTCATCAACTCCGAAGTCCGCTCGACCTTCTCCCGGTTCAACGGCCGCTACTCAACCGGGTACACCCAGCTCACGTTGCCATCCTTGCCCGCGTTGCGTCCCCCCTCCGGCCCCGGCGGCGGTGGAGAGAGCGGTGGTGGGGGAGCAGGCGGAGCCGGGAACGCCCAGTGGTACGAAGTCACCCTCGCCTTCGACTTCTACTGCATCGACTCCTGGGACGGGAGCACCTCGTTCGGTCCGGATCGCTTCCGGGTGCTCGCCAACGGGACCCAGATCTTGCGCAACACCTTCACGAACCAGCCCGGCAACTCCGACGACTACCCCGTCGACCCCGACCAGTTCGGACAGCTCGGCTTCCACCCGCGCTGGTCAGACTCCATCTACCGCGGCATCACCCGGACCATCGAGTACTCCGGCGGCGACCCGCTCGTCTTCCGCTGGATGGACGAGGGTTTGCAGGGCATGGGCGACGAGTCCTGGGGTATCGACAACGTGAGCGTCAGCTACCGCCTGGTTCCTGCGCCCGCCGCAGGAGCGTTGCCTTTGTTGGGCGCGTTGTTCGCGACCCGCCGTCGGCGCGCCTGACCCGCGGTCGTTACTTCGCCGAGAGCAGCGAGGTGTCGAAGGTCACCGTCACCGACCCAACCGCGAGATCGTCGCGATCCAGCGAGACCGTGGACTCGACCTGCTCGAGCCACCGCAAGGCCCCGGCCTTGGCGCCGGGCATCGAGGTTGCCAACTGCGCGGGCCTGACTCTGAGGCGGAAAACCTCGCGGTTCCCCGCCGGTTCCGCGCCGCTCGGCGCCGCCTTCACCGGGCGACCCGCGGAGAGCGCCTCGTGCAGCTTCCGCACCGAGGCGACCGCCGTGGCATCCGCACGATCGCCCGTCCTCAGCGAGAGCGTCCACCACCCCGCGCCGACCAATGTGGGGTCGGGGGTGAAGCACCACGCCACGGCACCGCGCAGCGGTTCGCCCCCCTCGATCAGCTTCGAGCCGTCGCCGAGTGTGAGCACGCGAACCGAGTCCGGCGACACGCCGGGCCCGAAGCCTTCCCCGCCGCCCTTCGCGAACGTCCTCGAATACTTGTCGACAAGCGGGGCGAACCTGGCGAGGTCGCGCGTCGGAATCGCCGCGGAGAAGATCGAATCCACTTCTCCTACACCAAGAAGCGCGGGGCCGTCGATCAGCGCGGCGACTTCATCGGGGAGCCGGAGCATCGCGATGGCCCGGTGCAGCAGGGTCTGAGGATTCATCCCCGCGCCGACGACCGCTCCGATGGGGGCGTGTGTGTATCCCGCGACCATCAGCCGCGAGTGCTCCGCCAGCTCGTCGGCCGCTCGCTCGGGCCAGCCCGACGCCCGCACCAGTCCTTGTTCGAAGGCGGACGGGAGCATCATCGCGGCGCTGCCGCGGAGAGTGGCGTGGATGGCATCACCAGAGGCGGAGATGCCCGCGACGCAATAGTCATTCGGGGAGCTGGACGAGGTCATCAGCATCACGAGGGCCGAGCGGTCGAGCGTCGCAATCGCCGGCCAGAACGGGCGGGAGGAGAGCGGTGCCAGTGCTTCTTCCCCAGAGGCCGCGGGCAGGAGGAGTTCTCCCAGCTCCTCGCTCCCCCTGGGCGTGAGCAGCAGCGCCGCGCAACCATCACCGGAGCGCAGCATCTTGAGGTCAAACCGGCCGTTCTCGAGCGAGAGAACCGGTTGCCCGGCGTCCACCTCGCGCGGCACGGGTTCCAACCGGCTCCGCACCCGTGCCTCGGTTTGGGGCGAGACCAGCGTCAGAAGCGCGAGTTGGTCCCTTCCCCCGCGATCGTCCATCACCAGAAGCGCCTGCCGGCCCAGCAGGTCATCCATCGACTGGGCCGAAGCCGTCCCCAGGATTCCGGCGAGCGCATCCCAGCCGGCGAGCGATCCCGCGGCCAACCCGGATTCCCGCACGAACTCGAAACACGCCTGAGCCGCCGGCGTGGCCCGCAAAGATCCGAGGTCGTCCGCGGCGAGCACGAAGGTGGCCGACGACGGCAGAGCGCCGATCGCGCGGACCAAGGGCCTCTCGCAAAGCCCAATCTGCGCGGAGGCGTCAGAAGCCGCCAATGCGACCATGCACGCGCAAACACCGCTGGCACGAAGAAAGAAGTTCACCGCAGCCTCGCCTCCCCGATCACTGATGGTCGTCTTGCTCGGTGGGGTGCCGATCGTTGGGCGGGAGATCGGTCTTGGGGCAAACGTCCGCGAGCGGGAACATCGGCGGCCCCCGGAGAATGGTCGTTGTCGTCGGGCCCGGCGTGAGCAAGCCAAGCGTCCACTGCTTCCGGCGAAACTCCGGAGAGCCGGGCGGGGGCAAGGGCACGTGCGCCGGCGGGAACGAGAGCAGAGCAAGCGCCCCGCTGCCCGGGTCGATTCGCGCCGAAATCGTGAACTCGGGGATGTCGCGCGTCTCGTAACGGCTGGTGTCGCCCAGGGCCAGCGCCCGCCTCGCCGGATCTACCTGGTTCAGCGCGTAGAAGTGGCCATCGCCCTGCGAGAGCAACCCGCTGATGGAGCCCGCCACGCTGCCCTCAAGAGCGTTCATCGCGTCGTTCAGGGCTTCGCGCGTGGCGGCGGCGTCCGCGGGTAACGCCGTCGCGATCGAGTTGATCGGGGCGGGGGCGGGGAGGCGTGGGTCGAATCGCTGACGCAGAGCAGCGAGGGAAGCGATGAACACCAAACCCACCGCCACGAGGACGCGCGACCTCGACACCGCGCGGCGTTGGCGGGTGGGAAGAAACATCTGCACGGCCTCCAGCCTGCCGAGAACGGCCTCGCTCATGTCCGGAGACTGTGGGGCGATGCTCAGCCTAGATGCGGCTTCGCGGAGGCTTCGGATCTCCTCGGTAAGCCCCGGGCACTCGGGGGCGGACATCCTGGCCAAGCGGCGGGCTTCAACCGCCTCGCCGCGGCACAGCATGTCGAGACATTCGTTCGCGACCGCGCGCGTCCGCCTGTGTTGCTCGCCGAGTTTGTCATGCGCGTTGCGCTTGCCGCGGCTCACCGCCATTCCTCCTGGAAGCCATGAGGCGTCGACGCCCCGGACTTCGATTGCGATTCGAGGGCCTCTCGGAGCCGGATGCGGCCCCTGTGGAGGTGACTCTTAACCGTACCTTCGGGCAACTCGAGGTGCTCCGCGATCAGCCAGATGGGCCACTCGTGCTGATGGAAGAGCACGATCACCTCGCGCTGGTCTTCCGGCAGCAGCATCAGCGCCGCCTGGAGCGCATCGCGGTGCAAGCACCGCACCTCATCGCGTTCCAGCCCGTCCCTGCCGCGATCGGCCTCGCCCTCCCACGAGTTCACGATCTCGCTGTCGGGCGACGGCTTCTTCTTCTCGCACATGTTGAAGTACACGCGCCGGCCGATCGTAAAGAGCCACGTCGAGAACCGGAAGCGGCTGTCAAAACGGTCCAGGTTCCCGAGAACCCGCACGAACGCCTCTTGCACCACGTCCTCCGCCAACTCCGGTCGCCCGGAAAGCCTGAGGATGTACGCGAAGAGCGATGCCTGATGACCCTTGATCAGCGCGCCCGCGGCGTCGCGATCTCCCCCCGCGGCGCGTCGAATCAGCTTCATCTCATGCGATCTGATCATCGCGGGCTCCGTCTCTGTGCACCACTCACGGGGAGGCTCAACTGAGTGTACCGAGGGGCCGCCCCCGCGGTTGCACCAATACCGCGGAGACCCGAAACGGGTTCTGTACGGAAGTGCTTCCCGCGGCCATGGGGGCACCCGTAGGTAGCCGCCCGCCTACCCGGAGCCCCGGACCTGAGCGGGACGCGGGAGCCGCGCGCACAAACAGACGCGGCGCACGAGGGTTCCTCCCGAGTCGAGTTCAAGTCTCGGGAAGAACCTCTCGGCGCGCCGCGGCGGGTCGGTCCGAACAAAGCGGGCGCGGAAAGCTCGCGCGGACCGACGCTCTCTCCTCCGAACAACCGTGCTTCACCCGCGCGCGACCGGCACTCCGATCATGCTGCCGTACTCGGTCCAGCTCCCGTCGTAGTTCCGCACGTTCTCGAAACCCAGCAGGTACTTCAGCACGAACCACGTATGGCTGCTGCGCTCGCCGATGCGGCAGTACGCCAGCGTCGGAACATCCGCACGCAAGCCCTTCGCCTCGACATAGAGATCGCGCAGCTCCGAGGCGCTCTTGAACGTGCCGTCCTGGTTCACCGCGCTCGCCCACGGCACGCTGGTCGCGCCCGGTATGTGCCCGCCCCGCTGCGCGGTCTCGGTCATCCCGGGTGGTGCGATCACCTTGCCGCTGAACTCGTCCGGCGATCGCACGTCAACCAGCTGCGCGAGGCCGTCGCGCTGCGCGGCGTGCGTGCTGGCCGCGAGCGCGTCCGCGACGAACGCCCTCACGGAAGGGTCGGGGGTGCCGATCGCGTAGTGCACCGGCTGCAGGCGGGTCGCCTCCGCCGTGAACGGCAGCGAGTTGTCGCCGAGCCACTTCGAGCGGCCGCCGTCGAGCAGGCGGACGTCGCGGTGGCCGTAGTACTTCAAGAGCCAGAACCCGTACGCCGCGAACCAGTTGCTGCTGTCGCCGTAGAGCACGATGGTGTGGTCCGCGCTCACCCCGCGCCCGCCGAGCAGCGCCGCGAGCGCATCGGCGCTCGGCACGTCGCGCCGCACCGGGTCCTGGAGGTCCTTGGCCCAATCGAGCCCGATCGCTCCGGGGATGTGGCCCGCCTTGTACTGCTGCGGATCCAGGTCGATCTCGACGATGCGGATCGACGGATCGCCGATGTGTTCGAGCAGCCACTGCGGGGAAACCAAGACTTGAGAAAGAGATTCGTTCGACATCACACGCTCCTTGATTGCTCGTGTCTTATGTTGCCGACTCGGCACCCGCGTCTCCGGACAGCTCCGGCAGGTGCTCGATCACCTTGGACATGTACTTGAAGACGTCATCGCAGAAGATCATCACGCCAAACGCCACGGGGCTGCGCAGCGCGTACCGCCGCGCTCCCTCGAACACCAGGCCCGATGAAGGGCCCGCGCGCAGCCCCTCGTGCCGCAGCAGCTCCGCGCTGTTCGTGTACGCCTTCTCGAAGGGCACCTCGACGATCTCGTCGAGTTCGTCGCGGTCCAGCAGCTTGCTCACACCGAGTTCCGCACCCGCGCGCAGCCCCGGCACGTCGTGCCCCGGCGACGGCTGCACCGCGATGACCTTCACGCCGCCCGCGACAGACCGCAGGTACCGCGCGATACCCATCGCAGTCCCGCACGTTCCCAGGGTGACGAACACGTGGGTCACCCGCCCTTCGCTCTGTCTCCAGATCTCCGGGCCGGTCGTCCGCTCGTGCGCCCGCACATTCGCATCGTTCTCGTACTGGTTCGGCATCACGTACCGATCCGGCTGCGCTCTCGCGTGGCTGCGAGCTAGCCCCAGCGCGCCGTCCTCCGATCCCGGCAGCGGGCACAGCGCGTCGCTCACTACGTCAACCTCGGCGCCCGCCAATCGCATGAGCGCCCGCTTCTCGATCGGCACTTTCGAGGGCACGACCGCCCGCATGTGATACCCCGATACCCCGGCCAGCACCGCCAGCGAGAAGCCGGTATTGCCGCTCGTGGGCTCGACGATCCCCCGCCGCGGCAGGTGCGCGCCGAGCTCTCCGCGCCGTTCGAGATCGCGCAGCATCTCCCACGCCGCGCGGTCCTTCACGCTCCCGAACGGGTTCATCCATTCGAGTTTCGCGTACAGCGTCGATCCCGGGACCGTGAGCGCGTTGATCCGCACCAGCGGCGTGGGGTTGTCGACATCGGGGAGCATCTCGAGGACGCTGTCGTACACGCGCGTACCGGCATCGGCACGCGACGGCGCATGAGAGAGCATGAAGCCTCCGCGGAACGAGAAACGACACATCAGGGATAAACGGTGTGTGGCCGCCGAATCAAATCAGCGACGAGTGAGATGCGGTCAACAACAGCAGCCGCGGAAAGCGCGGCCGGTGCGACACTGCATGCTCGTGGTGAAGGAAGATTCCATCACCATCATTGTGAAGGAGCTGCGGCCCAAAGTCAAGCGATTTCAGCGTGAATTGCAGCGGGGCCCGCACAAGCCGTGCGGGCCCCGCCACCCCTGCTGGGTCTCGCGACTTTCTTGCTCAGGCCGCGCGGCGCTTGCCGGTGGGCTTGGTCGCCGCCTGGCGCTGCGTCGGCGCTGCGCGGAAACGGGCCTGGAGATTCTGAGTCGTGAGCATCTCGACGAGTTCCATCGGAGAAGCCGCGCTCATCCCCGCGCCGATCTCCTCCGCGAGCCCTTCGGCACGCGCGAACACGCCGCCTCCCACCACGATCCGTGTGCGCTGGCACGCGCCGATCTCTCGGATGCGATCGATGAGCATGCGGATGTCAGGAAGGTCCGACGGCGCGCTCGCGAACAGCACGAGATAGTCGGGCTGACGCGACTGGACCTGCCCAAGGATCTCATCACCCGGAACGCCGCCGCCGGTGAAGGTCACCTCGAAGCCCGAGTTTTCGAGCAGATCCACCGCGATCTGAGCCGCAAGTTCCTCGCCCTGGCTCGGCCCGCACGCCGCGAAGACCGTCTTGGTCTTCGCAACCGGCGCCGGGAGCAGCGCGGAAGTCTGGTCCACCAACACCCGCAGCAGGCGCGTGCTGAGGTGGTACGCGATCTGATCGAGCTGGTCCGAGCGGTGGAGCTTCTCGATCAGCTCGTGCGTCGGCCAGAACAGGTCGGTGAGCAACGCCCGTGCGCTGGACGTTCGCTCCGACGCGTCTCGCGCGACACGTCGCGCCGAATCCCTATCACCGGTGATCAGCGCTTCAAACAGCCTTTCGACATTCGTTTGCTGGTTCATGGAACAATGGGCTCCGTCCCGAACGGGGGAGCGCGGCACGGTTCCACCGACGCCACACAGGTACTTGCGGTGCGGCCATTCCCCGGCCGCTGCCGGCGGGACCATCTCCGCCGGC
>JBMOHX010000051.1:0-15291 GCA_049317625.1 Phycisphaerales bacterium | reverse complement strand
TATCATGGTGCGAGTAAGTGAACAAGGTTTCTCCGCAATCGGGCGGAGATGGAGAAGAAAGCCATGAGAAATCCGGAGTTGTGGCGGAGGGTGCGCGAGTTTCGGTTCGACGACGGCGCGCCCCGGTTGTCCTTCGCGAAGAGACTGGCCCGAGAGAACGGCTGGTCCCCTGCCTTCGCCGAGCGGGTCGTCGAGGAGTACCGCAGGTTCGTGTACCTCGCGATGGTGTCCGGGCACGTGGTCACCCCCTCGGACCATGTCGATCAAGCCTGGCACCTTCACCTCGTGTACACGCGGTCCTACTGGGACGGTCTCTGCAAGGGGGTTCTCGGCCAACCCCTGCACCACGACCCCACCAAGGGCGGCGAGAAGGAGTCCCACAAGTTCGAGGACTTCTACGAACGCACGCTCGCGACGTACGAGGCCGAGTTCGGAGAAGCGGCACCCGTCGACATCTGGCCCGACGCCCGCGACCGGTTCGACCACGACGCCCACGCCCGGCGCGTCAACACCCTGGATCACTGGGTCATCCCCAAGCGCCGGGCTCGCAGCGTGCTGGTGATGGGCGCGGCGCTGGCCGCCGCGGCGGTCGCGTCGATCACCGCGGGTTGCGCGGTCAAGCCCACGAACGCGGGGTTGAGCCGGGAGGCGATCGTTCTGCTGGGGCTCGGCGCCGTGATTGTGCTGATCCTCGTGTTGGTCTGGGCCTTTCGGAGGCGGAATGGTGAGAGCGGGAGCGGTTGCTCCTCGGGCGGGTGCGCTGTCGGCAGCGGATGCGGTGGGCACCGAAGCGCTGACGACGGGGGTGACGGAGGGGGTGACGGAGGGGTTGATGGAGGGGGTGATGGAGGGAGTGGGTGTGGCAGCGGGTGTGGTGGGGGGTGCGGCGGCGGGGACTGATTCGAGCAGATATCGGGCGGAGGTTTTGGAGTCGTCCGCGGGCTCATGGAATTTCTCTGGACTCACGCGCTGCCGCGCTGCCACAATGGTGACTCTCGAGTGGGAGGCGCGGAAGAAAGGGTTCGCCATGAAGCGGGTGTGGTCGGTCGCGATGTTCGTGCTCGTGGGCTGCGGCGCGGCCCATGCTGATACGTTGGTCTTCACCAACGCCGCGGGCACCGGCAGGTGGGGCGACGCCGGCAACTGGAGCCAGCCGCGCGTCCCGGGGCTCGGCGATGACGTGGAGATCCCCGCGGGGCTCGCCCCCTGTCTGGTTGACACCCCCTCGCAGGCTCGATCAATCCTCGCCGGTTCTCCGGTGTACTTCGATGCCCCGATCGAACTCGCGGCCGAGAGCGTGTTCGACAGCGAAGTGCGGATCGTCGCCGGCGTGCAGGGTTTCGGCGAGTTGCGATTCAACAGTGTGGTGCACTGGCGCGGCGGGGAAATGGGCGGCGGTGGTCTGACCGTCGTCGGTGAAACCGGCGTGCTCCGCGTGGAGCCCGAGGGCCAGCCGACGCTCGCGCGGGTCATGGAAGTGTTCGGCGCGATCGAGGTGAGTTCGCAGGTGCTGCGGATCGACAGGCCTTCGGGGCTCGTGCGCATCCCCGACGGCGGCGTGATGCGGCTGCTCGACGGAGGCTCGGTGCTGGCCGACGAAACCGCCGATGAATCGATGGTCATCTCCGGCTCGCTCGAGTGCTCGGGAGCCGGGTCGTGTCAGGTCGCGGCGCTGTTCCTCAACGTCGGCCGCGTCACCGCATCGTGCCCCCTCATCGTTGCCCCCGCTCCCTCAAACCTCTCGGTGTTCGGCGACCTCTTCTTTGGTGTGTGGGAAACCAATCAGCTCGGATCGATCTCTTGGCCAGCCGAGCAACCGGTGACGGCCATCGAGGCCGGCGCGGTCCTGCGATTGTCGGGTGAAGGATCGAGCCCCACCCTCTACGGCAACCTGCGGCGGATCGACGGTGAACTCCTCGTCGAAGGAGCGACGCCCACGGTCGTGGTCCGCGCGGGCGCATCGAACCTCACCACAGTGAGTGGCCGCGTCAGAGTGACCGGGGGCTCGCGGATCAGCTTCGGCACCGGCTTCCGCTGCACCACCGCCGCCCGGTTCGAACTCGAGCCCAGCCTCGACCAGCCACCCATCACGGCGCTGAACTCGGTCTTCCCCGCCGCGCTGCTCTCGGGCCTGCTCGAGATTGTGCCGCCCTCGGTTCCGCCGAGCGGGTGCGGAGAGTATCTGCCCCTGATCACCAGCGCGGGCACCTTCGATCCGATGGAGGGGGACTTCATCGGGACGCAGACGCCCCAGGTCACGCTCGAGCAGCCTTACGTCTACACGCCCGTGCGTCTTGTCGGCGATGTCTACGAGAACATCGCGGTGCTCACGAGTTCGCCCGCTGACTGGACCCGCGACGGCGGCGTTGACGGCGACGACACCATCGCCTTCTTCGCGGACTGGGACGTCGGCCTCGCCGATCTCACGGGCGACGGCTCTTCGGACGGCGACGACATCATCGCCTACTTCGCACGCTGGGACGCGGGCTGCTGAACCGGGTCAGGCAAGAGCGCCGAGCAAAGCGGCCCACACGGACTCCGGGTCCTTCGACGCGTCGATCACCCTGAACGCCGCGGGGTTCGCCTCGGCCTGATCCAGGTACGACCTGCGGATCGTCGAGTGGGTGTCCGCGGTGGTGCGCTGCTCGATCCGATCGTCGAAGAGCGAGGCGCCCGCGGGCTCGGCGGCCTTTTTGCGTCCGGCCTTCTCGACCCCACGGGTCCGCTTCGCCGCGGTCGCCGCGTCAACGTCGAAGATCAGCACGCGGTGGGGCTCCAGCCCGCCTAGCGCCACACCGCCCACCGCGCGGATCTCGGTTTCTGGGATCCCGCCCGCGGCGCCCTGGTAGGCGTATGTGCTTTGGATAAAGCGATCCGCGAGCACCAGCTCTCCCCGCGCGAGCGCCGGTCTGATCCTCTGCTCGATCAACTGCGCGCGGCTCGCCATGTAGAGCAGCATCTCCGTGCGCAGGCACATCTCCTGTTTCGTGTGGAGCAGGATCTGCCGGATCTCCTCGCCGATGGGTGTGCCCCCCGGCTCCCGGACCTCGCACACCGTCACCCCATGCTCGGCGCAGTACGCGAGGAAGCGCTTGAACTGGGTGGTCTTCCCGGAGCCGTCGGGCCCCTCGAAAACGATGAACTTGCCCCGGAGTGAGCGGGGGAACGCGGCGTCCTGCTGCGGTGTTGAGGGGTCCACGGGCCGAGTGTAGGAACCAGTCGGTGCGACGACCCGCCACTCACGCGTGGGCTGCGCGGACTCGGGATTGCGACCCGCCGCCCCGCGCGGCCAGAGCCGCCAGTTCGTCCCGAACGACGTCATCCCTGAACGCCGCGCGTGCGCCCACGATCTTTGCCCGCATCGCGCCCAGGCGTGCCCCGTCGATCGCGAGCCGGCACGCGAGGGCCCCAGCCTTGGTCGGATCCGGCTCGAGCTCCGCCGCGCCGCACGAGACCAGCAGCGCGGCGTTGGCCTCCTCCTGTCCCGGGATCGGGCTGAGCAGCACCATCGGGAGTCCGCTGGCGAGGGACTCCGCCGTCGTGAGGCCCCCCGGCTTGCCCACCAACACATCCGCCGCGGCCATCAGTTGCGGCATCCGATCGGTGAACCCGAAGATCGTGGCAACGGCACCCGCCTTCCCCACGAGCCCTTCGACCTTGGTCTTCAGCTCCGCGGCGTGTCCGCACACCACGATCAGGTGAACCGAGGAATCGGTCGCAAGCGCTCCGGAGACGGCGGATTCGAGACCACCCAGACCAAGCCCACCGCCGGTGAGCAGCGCGACCGGGGCGTTCTGGCCGATACCCAGCTCCGCGCGTGCCGCGCCACGGTCCACCCGGCCGAACTCGGGAGCGACCGGGATCCCCACCACCCGGACCCGTTCGGCGGGAATGCCCGACTCCACGACCCTTTTCATCGCGGCCTCCGAGGCCACCAAGAAGAGGTCCGCGCCCGTGTGCAGCCACACGCCGTGCGGGTGTTGGTCGGTGATGCAAACCGCGATGGGGGCGTTGAACGCACCTTTGGCGCGGGCGGTGCAGAGCACGCGGGCGCAGAGGAAGTGGGAGCAGACGACCAGGTCGGGGGCCGCGGAGGTCACGGCGTGGGTGAACTTCGCCATCGCGATCCGCTCGAGCGCCTCGCCAGAGCTGCGGCCGTTGCATGGATGGTCGGTGACCCGGTAGAGCCACCGCTGGGCTCCGGGCAACTTCTTGATCGCGTTGAGGTAGCCGCTCCTGTAGATCGCCTTGAACCAGGCGGGAGCGAACGCGAGGGCTTCGAGCCGCGTCACGTTCGCGCCGGTGCCGGTGCAGATGCGGGCGATGATCTCGGCGGCGCGACAATGCCCGTGCCCGACGGCGGCGCTGCAGACCAGGATTCGGGGGTCACTCAAATAGCAAACTCCAGCGGCACCTCTTCGTCTTCGTAGACCTTAGGCTGGATGCCGGCGGAGGCCAGGAGTTCTTCGATGCACACGAGTTCGAGGCGGCCGTCCTCGTGCTCAACCAGGGCGCTGGTCCGCTCGATGAAGTCGCCGCAGTTGGCGTAGGTCACGCCGTTCTGCTCGCGGAGCGCCGGCTGGTGGACGTGGCCGCAGACAACGCCGTCCAGGCCGCGGCGCTTGACCTCGTCGATGACCGCCTCCTCGAAGCTGGAGATGAACTTGCAGGCGCCTTTGACCTTGAGCTTGACGGCGGTGGCGAAACTCCACGCCCGCAGACCAAACATCGCGCGGAGACCGTTCACGGAACGGTTGAGCACGAGGAGCTGGTCGTAAGCGAGGGCGCCGATGATGCTGAGCAAGCGCGAGTGCTTGACGACAAGGTCGAACTCGTCACCGTGGGTGATGAGGAGCGACCGGCCGTCGGCGGTGCGGTGCACGGCCTGCATGGCGACCCGAACACCACCGAGGTCGATCCCCGCGTACTGGCGCAGGGCGTCGTCGTGGTTCCCGGGGATGTAGGTGACGCCGGTTCCCTTGCGGGCGAGCTTGAGGATGCGGCGCACGACCTGGTTGTGGGCGATGGGCCAGTGCCAGCGCTGTTTCAGCACCCAAAGGTCCAGGATGTCGCCAACGAGGTAGAGGCGCTCGCATTCCACGTGTTTGAGGAACGCCGAGAGTTCGTTGCTGCGAACCCCGCGCATGCCAAGGTGGATGTCGCTGACGAAGATGGTGCGGTACCGGAAAGACATCGGATCCTCCGAGTTCTCGAGGTGCGTTCCCCGAGAATCGACCCGATTCTCTCCCGTTCGCCAGCGGTTTGCGTTGTGTGTGGTTCGTTTTGCGGAGGTCTTCACACGCTCCGAAGACAATCTTTGCGCTACAGGCCATTTCGATGCGCTATCACACCATGTGGGAAATGGTGCGCGTGTCGGGCAGCGCAAAGTCTGCAAACGTCGCCATGTACTCGGTGCTGCGGCAGAGGTCGTGGCAGTTCGTTCGGATGTCGGTTGCGGTTCCTGGAGCGAGGAGTCTTCGCCGGTCCTCAACACAATCTAAACAATCGATTCCTGATCTACGGGCTATTCTTCAACGCTCGAAGCCAGAAGCGGGGTGATGTGGTCCTCGCATTGAGAAACGGCCCGGAGAATACCATGAAGAGTGCCCGTACGCAACTCGGGTTTACCCTGATCGAGTTGCTCGTCGTGATCGCCATCATCGCTCTGTTGATCGGCATCCTGCTCCCGTCTCTGGGCGCGGCCCGTCAGTTGGCCCGCCAGACCAAGAGCCTCGCGAATGAAAGGTCCGTCGTTCAGGGCGTGGCGGCGTACGCCGCCAGCGGCAAGCAGCTCTACCCCCCGCACTACGTGTACGGTCGGGACGAACAGGGCTTGGACTGGCGATTCGAGGACCAGCAGCAGACCAACCCGAACCCGGCGAACGGTTACGTGCACTGGTCGTACGCCTTGTTCAGCAGCGGCTCTGTCAACGAGGAGTCCTTCCAGTCCGGTGGCATGCCGAGCGGCGGCGCTCCGGCAGCGAACCCGGGCGAGAACGTGAAGGACTGGGAGTCGGGTCAGGTCAACGACTTGGGAGGCACCGAGGGTGCGTCGACCCCGAACGACCGCCAGGTGAAGCGGGTCGGTTACGTGGGCAACGGCGCGATCTTCCCGAGGAACAAGTTCTTCTCCAGCAGCGGCGAGCGCAAGAACGAGCTCGTGACCGACGCGATGATTTTCAATCCGTCCAAGGTCATCCTGGTCGCGGAGGTCAACCCCGACCGCGGGTACGCCGCCCTGAAGGTCGATGGCGTCATCAAGAGCCACCGCCCCGTGACTCCCTTCATCGGCGCCAGCTCGGGTGAAGACGTGTACGGCGAGGTCGATGGTCCCTCTCCGGCGGGACGCTTCCGCTACGCGAACGACAGCGAGATTCTTCCGCTGGCCGACATTCCCGAGGGAGCGATCAACTACACCTCGGGTAGCACGCTCAACGCGATTGGTCGTATCTGGGGCAAGTCCCGCGGCTCGGGCGACGGCGGCACGACGAACTTCGGCTTCGTCGACGGCCACTGCGAGAACCTGAAGCTGCGCGACACGCTCAAGAACCGACTCTGGGGCGATCGCTTCTGGAGCATCACCGGCGACGACCGTGTTGTCCCGGCCGCTCGATAACTGAACATTCGTCGCGTGCGGCCGAACAGGCCGCACGCGGCTTTGGGTGAGCCCCGCAGGCCGCGGGGAAGCAAGTTCAAGACTGGTCCGTGACACAAGAGATCTCCCGTGTGGGTGTCGGGGATGTTCCCGCGCGCTCACGGGTTTGGCGTGGAAGAGGACGACCCTCGGGCCGTTCATCAAGAAGAGAGGTTCATCATGCGGAAGAACATGCAGGCTTGGCTTTTGTTGGCGGCCGCTGGCGCTTGCGCTGGCACGGCTTCGGCCCAGATCGGCGGCGTCGTGAACATTTCCGGCGCGTCGCTCCTCCAGAGCTTCGTTCAGGCCCAGGCCTCGACGAACGACTTCATCGACGTCGACGGCGACGGCATCTCTGGCTACCTCGGCACCTTCATCAACAACTTCCCTGACCAGCTCGCGGTCGGCGGCCCCCTCGGCCTCGACAACGCCGGCGTCCTCGAGGACCAGGAGCTCGTTGTTCAGTACCGCGTCACCGGCTCGGTGAACGGCCTGATCGAACTCGTCCGCTTCGGCCGTCCCGTCTTCGTGACCAGCGACGCCAACACCACCGACTTCCTCACGGGCATCCCCGGCGCCGCTCAGGCCCAGGGCGGTACCAACCCCGGCTTCGCCTCGACCGCTTTCCACAACCGCGCCCAGTACATCGGCCTCGCGGCCCCCATCGCCGGCGTCCGCACCGGTAACTACAACCAGGGCAACCCCGGCGGCGCGCCCAACCGCTCCGACACCACGACCTACCTCGCCACCTACGCCGCGCCCGACACCTCCGCCACCGGCGGCGTCCAGATCGACGTCGCCCCGATCGACGTCTCGACCTTCCTCGGCGTTCAGAAGCCCGGTACCCCCTCTTGGAACGCCTCGGCCTCGACCGCTGGCTACGGCACCAACCCCCTCGAGATGGTGACCAAGACCGGCACGACCCCCTCGGGCAGCGTGCTCCTCCGCACCAACAAGCTCGCCGAGCTGGGCAACCGCAACCTGAACCTCACCAGCCCCGACGCCAACACCATCTTCGACTCGGCGCTCCTCTACGCCCCCATCTGCCCGATCACCAACTTCGGCACGGGCATCACCCAGCTCTCGATGACCCAGCTCCAGCACCTCTTCGGCACCGGCCGCATGGCCACCGGCGAGAACCTCGTCGCCATCACCCGCGACTCGGGCTCGGGCACCCGTAACGCGTTCAACAACTGCATCGGCCAGGACCCCTCCTTCGGTCGCGGCGAGAACATCGGGCCCCTCTCCAACTCGGGCACCCAGAACAACCTCGGCACCGCCCACATCCCCGGCAACAAGGGTTCGGGCGGCAACATGCTCGCCACCATCCGCAACGTCATGCTCGGCATCGGCTACGCCGGCCCCGAGACCGGCGTCAGCGGCTCTGGCTCCAGCTCCTGGCTCGTCCGTGACGGCTCGGGCAACAGCGCCCTCGAGATCGTCTCGGTCCAGAACGACGTCTACGGCGGCACCGCGTTCTCCCGCCCCACCCTCAGCAACCTGATCCACAACAACGCCCAGACCTGGCTCATCGGCGGTCAGGCCGTGCTCGCCACCCTCGGCGACCCCCGCGCCAACGGCGCCGCCTCCGGCGGCACCGGCTGGATCGGCGCGTTCGATCCCTTCGTTGACGGCAGCAACGGCTTCCCGGCCGACAGCGTCTACCAGATCGGCGAGAACTTCACCGACCTCAACGGCAACGGTCTGCGCGACGCGACCAACGCCGAGGCCGGCCTCACCAACAGCAACCCCGCGATGGCGAACGACTACGCCGCCCGCTACATGAACAACATCTTCCGCTCCATCGCCGCCTTCAACTCGGTCCCCACCGACGTTGACAACTTCGGCATGCCCGGCGAGTTCGCCGCGGCCCGCTTCCTCTCCCTCGCCGCCCTCGACAACCTCCACAGCGAGACCAACTACCTCGTCCTCGCCCCCAACGCCGGCCGGAACCCCGCCGTGCAGAGCTACGTCTCGGGCCTCACCTCCAGCCCCTACAACAGCGCCCTGATCTCGGGCAACAACTTCGCCAACGCCACCGGCAAGGCCCCCACCCGCAACACCGGCACCGTCTACTCCGACGGCGTCGCCAACGGCAACACCTACATCAGCCAGGCCGGCACGACGATCTCCTACGGCTCCAACCTCAACGTCCGCAACAAGATCGCCGGCGACTTCAACGGCAACGGCGCCCGCGACCTGGGTGACGCAACCGACATGATCGCCGCCTGGAACGACCGCAACGACGGCAACAACACCCGCGACTGGGCTACCGGCACCGCCGCCTGCGTCGAGATCCTCGGCGACTTCAACGGCGACGGCAGCTTCACCAAGGCCGACGTCCGCTACTGGGCCGACGGCCTCGCCCTCGTGAACGGCCAGCTCGACCGCGCCGCCGGCTTCGCCGCCGTCGACAACGCGTTCGGCGGTAACTTCTTCAGCACCACCAAGGTCAACGCCCTCGCCGGCTGGACCAACGGTGACGGCCGCGGCGACGTGGCCAACGCCTCGGGCCTCACCGCCCCGGGTTGGGCCCCGATCGGCGCCGACCGCAACAACGGCGCCGCCGATGCCGACGACAACAAGATCGACGTCTCCGACGTCAACTACGTGCTCAAGCAGTTCAACAACGCCTTCGTCACCGACGGCGCCGCGAACTGGTCCAACCTCGCCGAGGCCGTCGGCTTCGACCTCTCGGCCGACATGAACGGCGACCTCGTCGTCAACCAGGCGGACGTGACCGTCCTCGTCTCCAGCATCCTCGCCACCAAGTACGGCGACCTCAACCTCGACGGCACCGTCGACTGCACCGAGAAGAACACCCTCATCCTCGGTCTCGGCGCCACCACCACCGGCGGCTGGGCCGCTGGCGACCTCGACGGCAACGGCACCATCGATGCCGCTGACGTCGCTCTCCTCTTCGGCGCCGACGGCGTGTGCCTCGGTGACTACGACTGCAGCGGCGGCGTCGACGGCGACGACGTGATCGCGTTCTTCGGTGACTGGGACAACGGCGCCCCCGCCGCTGACCTGGACGCCTCCGGCGGCGTCGACGGCGACGACGTCATCATCTTCTTCGCCCGCTGGGACGCCGGCTGCTAAGCCACAGTCCTCTGCGACACTCTGCTTCATCGACGCCCCGGGGTTTACGCCCCGGGGCGTTCTTTTCATGATGGCCCCTCGACCGGTACACTCGCACGGATGAACCTCGCGCTCGTCCTCGCCATTGCCCTCCCGTCCCAGGTCTTCGATCCCATCGGAGCAACCAAGGACTACGACGTCGTCTGGACCTCCCCCTCTCAGAACGCGTCCGGCTCCATGCCCCTGGGCAACGGCCGCTTCGGAGGCAACTTCTGGGTCGAGGAGAACGGTGACCTCTGCGTCTACCTCTCCCACACCGACGCCTGGTCGGAGGCCAATCGCCTCCTGAAGCTGGGGAAGGTCCGCCTCTCCCTCGACCCACCTCTCGTCGCGCCCGGCGTTTCGTTCGAGCAACGGCTGGACCTTGCCTCGGGCGCGATCAAGATCAGCGCGGGCGACGTCCGCCTCGCGATCGCGTTCGATCCCGAAGCCGACATTCTTCAGTTCGCCGGCGACGCCCGCGGGCGACGCGTCACCGTCTCCTACGAAACCTGGCGGACCCGCGACCACGACCTTTGCGCCGACAAGTCAGAAGGCAAAAGCTCCTGGACCATGCACAGCGCGCCCGACGGCGTCACGGCCGTCGAATCGGCAGACGCTCCGATCGAGTCTTCCGAGGCGCTGATCTGGCGCCACCGCAACGCGCGGTCGATCGTGCCTCTGACCCTTCGGCATCAGGGCCTCGAATCCGCGGCGAGCGAGTTCGGCGACCCGCTGATCAACCGCACGTTCGGCGTCAAGGTCTTCTCACCCCAGCTCCGCCGGCGCGACGCGAACACGCTGCGCGCCGAGCAAGCAGTGGGGGAGTTCGAGGTCGTCGTCGCCGCGGCCTGCGCGCAGACCCCGACCGATCAGGCATGGCTGGAATCGATGCCCGTCGCGAAGACCGACCACTTCGAGCGCGCGGCGGCCGATGCCCGGCGGCGCTGGTCGGGGTCGTACATGTTCGTGCAGGGCGATCCCGCTGGCCCAGCCCTGCCGCGCAACACCCACCCGCTCCGCATCGGTGCCGACTCGAACAACCAGAACCGGATCGATGCCGATCTGCGCCGCGTTGTGATCCGCGATGGTGCGCTCGCCGCGGAAGCCGTGCGTCGCTCGGCGGCGGCCCAGGGCGACCTCAAGGTTCAGTCGCAGGGCGTGATCGCGGCATGGTCCGCGGGCACCTCTGCCGGTGAAGCACTGACTGATCTCGGTGCTGGTGGTCACGCCATGAAGCGCATCGGCACCCTGCCGCTCGTCGAGGGCGAAGACGCGGTCCGGCTTGGCCAAGGGCGGTTGGAGACCGCTTCTCACGAATCGCTCGACCTCTCCTCGGATCGCACGATAGAGGTGATCGTGCGGCCCCGGTCGAGCGGTCGCCTGTTGGACAAGCTCACGGCGGGAACCTCCGACGGGTTCTTGTTCGACATCCAGGACGGCCGTCTGCGCCTCATCGCCGGAACGGAAACGATCCACGCGACCAAGCCCATCCGGATGGGCGAATGGGTCCACCTCGCGGCGGTGATCGGTGTGAAGTCCGGCCGGCGCGAGATCTACGTGAACGGCGAGCTCGCGGCGAGCTCCGGATCCGACCAGACCCCCTCGATGGTCACGCGAGCGTACGTGCTCTCGCGCTTCATGACCGGCTCCGCCGACCGGGGCGAGTTCCCCATCAAGTTCAACGGGTCGATCTTCACCGTGGAACCCTCGTTCACCAGCGGGGCCCCGTACAACGCGGACTTCCGCAACTGGGGCGGGGACTTCTGGTGGCAGAACACCCGCCTTTCGTACGAACCGATGCTCGCCCGCGGGGAGTGGGCATCGATGGACTCGCTGTTCAAGATGTACGAGCGGGTGCTCCCGGGGTGCGTCGCGCGGACCAAGCTCTACTACGGTGCCGAGGGGGTCTACTTCCCGGAGACCATGACCACCTTCGGTACCTACTCCAACGGCGACTACGGCTGGAACCGAGAGGGCGCCAAGCCCGGCGACATTCACTGCCCGTGGTGGCAGTGGGTGTGGCAGCAAAGCCTCGAGCTCAGCGATCTGATGCTCCGACGGTACGAGTACTCCGGCGACCGCGAGTTCCTCGAGCGCAGGGCGCTGCCGATGGTCCGCCAGACCCTGGCGTACTTCGACTCTCGCTTCGCGCGCGACGCGAACGGCCTGCTTCGCATCACGCCGACACAGGCCATCGAGACCTTCTGGGAGGGCGTGGTGAACGACACGCCCACCGTCGCCGGCCTGCACGCGGTGCTCGCCCGGCTCGACGTCCTCCCCCCTGATGTCGGGAGCCCCGCCGATCGCGCCGTGTGGGCCCGACTGCGCGCGGCGCTCCCCCCCGTTCCCACGCGGACCGTCGATGGGGTCAATCTCCTCGCGCCCGCGGCGGAGTACGTGGACAAGCAGTCCAACGTCGAGAACCCCGAGCTCTACGCGGTGCACCCCTTCGGCATCTATGGCGTCGGAAGGCCCGGGCACGAAGTCGCCCAAGCCAGCTTCCCGCGCCGCACGCACAAGAACACGGTGGGCTGGACGCAGGACGGGATGGTCGCGGCGATGCTGGGGCTGCCCGATGAGGCAGGGGCGAACATCGTTGCCAAGGCGAGGAATAGCCACCGGAACCACCGCTTCCCCGCGATGTGGGGGCCCAACTTCGACTGGCTCCCTGATCAGTGCCACAACGGGAACATCACCAACGTGCTCCAACTGATGGCGCTCCAGTCGGTGAACGGCAAGCTCCACGTGCTGCCGGCGTGGCCGAAGAACTGGGACGTGACGTTCAAGCTCTTCGCGGAACGCGGTACCATCGTGGAGTGCGAGTACAGGGGGGGGCGCGTGGTGCGGCTCCAGGTGACGCCGGAATCGCGTCGGAAGGACGTGGTGATGGCGCAGGAGTGAGCGGGATGGCCAAGATCGCGCTGGTCTCGTCCGAGGTTGCCCCGCTGCACGGTTGGGGCGCTGGCACCTACGCCGCGCTGGTCACCCTCGCGCTGTCGCGCGCCGGGCACGAGGTGCACCTCTTCACCGACGCGCCGGGCGCGGCCGAGCACGGCGGGAGTCTGTTCCCGGGTGTGCGCATCCATCAGCTGGAGCGCCTCGGGTGCGAGCGGTGCAAGGCGGAAGGCTTCGACAACTCCCATCAGGCCTCCGGCCTCGAAGCGATGCGAGCCCTCGAAGCCGAGCACGCGCGCGAGCCCTTCGCGATCGTGGAGTTCCCCGACATCGGCGGCGAGGCCTACTTCACGCTCCGTGCGCGGGAGGCGTGGGGAGCGCTCCCGGGCGCTGTCCTCGCGGTGCGGACGCACCAGTGCAATCACATTCTCAGAGCCCTCAACCGCTGGCCGTGGGAGAACCGCTGGTTCGCGTCGCTGCGAGCGATGGAGCGGTTCTGTCTCGCGCGGGCGGACGTGCTGCTCGCTCCCTCGGCGCGCGTGCGGAGCATCGTTGATCGTGAGATCTCCGGCGCGGCGGCGCGGACCCTGCTCGCAAGGATCCCGTTCTCAGACGACCTCCTCGTCGGTGAACAGGAGATCGCCGCCGCGCGTGCGCCCCAAGAAGGAGAGCCGCCACGAGTGCTCTGCACCGGGAGGCTCGAGCACCTCAAGGGCGTCGAGCACCTGGTGCGGGCCGCGGTCGAAGTGCTGTCACGCGGAATCGTGGCGAAGTTCGTGCTGGTCGGTGCCGACACCTTCACCGGCCCAGGCGGCGGCTGGATGCTCGCGCACCTGGAGAGTCTGATCCCGCCGGAGTTCCGCGGGGCCTTCGAGTTCCACTCGAAGCAGATGCCGCGGATCTTCGTCGCCGCGGAGCTGCGCCGCGCGACGCTCTGTTGCTGCCCGTCTTTGGAGGACAACTTCCCCTACGGCGTACTCGAGGCGATGCACGCGGGGCGCGCGATCATCACCACCGACGGCTGCGGTGTCAGCGAGGTGCTGCAGGACGGCCGCGATGCGCTGATCGTGCCCGCCGCGAACAGCGGCGCACTGAGCGACGCGATCTGTCGACTGCTCGCCGATCCGGCGCTGCGCGACCGGTTGGGCGCCGCGGCCCGAGAAACCGTCGCTCGCGAGTGCGACCCGAGCCGCGTCGTTCGCGTCTACGACGAGCTCCGCCCGGGACCCGTGAGAGTCGTCGCGGGCCAGCCGAGGGGCGGCGTAACGATCGTGATCCCGGCGATCGGCGGCTCGCGTTACCTGACCCAAGCCCTCCGCTCGGTGCGGGAGCAGACGGTCGCCCCCGACGCCATCGTTCTGGTCGAGGGCCCCGGGAGGTCGTCGATCGAAGACGCCTCCGTGAAGCGCGTGCAGGCCCGCGAGGGCGGGGTGGCGGGCGCGCTCAACGCCGGGATCGCCGCGGCGACCACCCGGTGGATCGTTCCGCTCCGTCCCGAGGACCTGCTGGAGCCAAGGTTCATCGAGCGAACCCTCGACGCCGCGGCACGCAACGAAGGGCTGGCCTGCGTCGCCACGCTCGCGCTCCGGTTCGACGACGCCGACCCCTCGCTCCGCACCGTTTCGATCCCGCTGGGTCTGGAGCGCGACCAGCTCCCGGTCTGGAACTGCGCCGGCCCGCTCTCCGCGCTCGTCGCTCGCGCAGCGCTCGACGCCGTCGGAGGGTACGACATCGCGATGGACGAGCTGTTCGAGTGGGACCTGTGGTGCGGGCTCGCCAACCGCGGGTACCGATCCGTAGTGGTCCCCGAGTTCCTGGTGATCGAGAGGCACGGGGCCCGCCCGCCGCTCACGCGCCGGCGCGCGGAGATGCTGCGGGCCATCATGCTCGCCAAGCACACGGGACTCTCCGCGAATCCCGAGCTGACGATGCGCATGCTGGTCGGAGAGCTGCTCACCGACGAGGACCTCGACGGACGCCCCGATCCCCGGGATGTCGCCTTCGAGATCGTGCGCACCAACCTCCGGTACCGCCTCGCCGACCGCCTCAACGCCGCGGCGAAGAAGCTCGGCGTGCAGGGCGTGCTGAAGGGTCTCGCGCGGGACGGGTCAGAACAGCCCGACAAGTCCCGCTGAAACGTGTCTTGGCGAGTGGCGGCCACATTCGGTTGAGTGAATCTCCGCGCCATCCCGGCCGCGCCTTCGCTCCGCACACCCTTCGCGGAAGGCGGTTGGAGATCGATCGGCAACGGCCGGGGCATCGGCGAAGACGCGGCCGGCGCCGCGACGAACGCTGCCGCCCCGCTCACCATCGCGCCACCAAAGGTGCTCCGTACGCCCCACCGTAGCTTGGGCGTCCACGCTCAAGAGTACCGCGGGCGTCCTCGCCCGTGAACGAGCGCACGAGGCGCCATCCGCCCGCAAGGTCCGAGCGTCACGACACCGCAACCCAACTCCGCCGCGCAGCTCACCCGACCCCCAGACTCGCAGCGGCGGCACCAGAGGTGCCATATGCGCAAGGGCGCGAGCCCTGGGCGGGCCCGGCCCGGCCCGGGCATCTCGCGCCACCCCGACACCACCTGCCAACCCACCCGGTGCCACGACAACACGCTCTGGTGTTGTCGTGGGAACTGATTGGGC